>CALWAA010000001.1 GCA_944372725.1 uncultured Bacilli bacterium
CGTCCACTTAAGAGTTTATCTAGCATGCTTAAAGGTAAACAAGGACGTTTCCGTCAAAATCTTTTGGGTAAGAGAGTAGACTATTCTGGACGTAGTGTTATCGTTGTTGGACCAAACCTTAAAATGTATCAATGTGGTATTCCAAAGGAAATGGCTCTTGAACTATTTAAACCTCATGTTATTCATGGACTTGTAGAAGCAGGTCTTGCTCATAACATTAAAGGTGCTAAAAAATTAATTGATACAAGAGATGAATGTGTATGGGATATTGTTGAAGATGTTATTACGGAACATCCAGTATTACTTAACCGTGCCCCAACTCTTCACAGACTTGGTATTCAAGCTTTTGAACCAAAACTTGTTGGTGGTAAAGCCATTCGTTTGCACCCACTTGTTTGTACGGGATTTAATGCCGATTTCGATGGTGACCAAATGGCCGTTCATATTCCTCTTTCTGAGGAAGCAAAAGCTGAAGCGAGAATTCTTATGTTATCTGCAAGTAACATTCTAAATCCTAAAGATGGAAAACCAATTGTTACACCAAGCCAAGATATGGTTTTAGGAAATTGTTATTTAACGATTGAAAAAGAGGGCGAAGAAAACGAAGCGAAAGTTTATAAAAATCCAAATGAAGCTTTAATGGCTTATGAACGTCGTGAAATAACCCTTCATACAAGAATAGTTCTTCCTGTAAAATCATTTAAATATAAATTATTTACGGAAGAACAACAAGATAAATATTTAGTTACAACGGTTGGTAAGATTATATTCAATGAAATTTTACCAGATTCATTCCCTTATATTAATGAAGGAACAAAAGAAAACATCGAAGGTATTACCCCAAGTAAGTACTTTATTCCAATGGGTTCTAATATTCCGGAGGAAGTTAAGAAAATCGAAATGCCTAAACCTTTTGTTAAGAAAACCCTTGAATGGATTATTGCCCAAGTATTTAAAAGATATAAAACAACAGAAACTAGTATCATGCTTGATAAATTAAAAGATTTAGGATTTAAATATTCAACTGTTGCTGGTATTACCGTATCCGTTGCGGATATTAAAAGAAGTGAGAAAAAACCAGAAATTATAGCTAAAGCGAAAGAAAAAGTTGAAAAAGTAAATAAACAATTTAAACGTGGTTTAATTACTGATGCTGAACGTTATAATAGTGTTATTGAAATTTGGACAGAAGCAAATGATGAAGTGAAAAAGGAATTACAAGAAATTTCTAAAGATGATTTTGATAATCCAATTTTCATGATGATGAACTCTAATGCTCGTGGTTCTATTTCTAACTTTACCCAACTTGCTGGTATGCGTGGGTTAATGGCAAAACCAGATGGTTCAACTGTTGAAATTCCGATTACTTCATGTTTTATTGAAGGACTTGACGTATCTGAATTCTTCTTATCAACTCATGGTTCTCGTAAAGGGTCTGCTGATACGGCTCTACGTACCGCTGACTCTGGATATTTAACAAGACGTTTAGTAGATGTTGCGCAAGATATCATTGTGAAAGAATTTGATTGTGGAGCTATCGCTGGTGTTGAAGTTTATGATTTAGTCAATGATAAAGATGGTTCTGTTATTGAATCATTACAAGAACGTATTTTAGGCAGATATACAGCGAAGAAAGTAATTCATCCGGAAACCAAAGAAATGATTGTAGATAAAGATGAATTAATTACCGAAAATATAGCAGCTAAAATTGCCAAAGCTGGTGTTAAGAAGGTTGAAATTAGAAGTGTTCTAACTTGTCGTACGCAAAATGGTGTATGTCAAAAATGTTATGGACGTAACCTTGCAACAGGTAACCTTGTAGAAACAGGGGAAGCTGTTGGTATTATGGCAGCTCAATCTATTGGTGAACCTGGTACCCAACTTACTATGCGTACTTTCCATACCGGAGGTGTTGCTGGAGGCGATGATATCACTCAAGGTCTTCCTCGTGTTGAAGAATTATTTGAAGCTCGTACTCCTAAGTATAAAGCAACCATTTCGGAAATTAATGGTAAAGTTATATCAATTGAAGAACAAAATGGTAAACATAAAGTTGTGGTAGAAAATGAAGCAGGTATCAGAGAACACATTACAAACTACAATACTAAATTACGTGTTGAAGTAGGCGATATGGTTCAAGCTGGTGAAAAATTAACTGAAGGTTCTATTGCGCCAAAAGAATTGCTTGCTGTTACTGACCCACTTACTGCTCAAGAATATATCTTAAAAGAAATTCAATCTGTATACAAACTTCAAGGTGTTGATATTAACGATAAACACATTGAAATTATTGTTAAGAGAATGATTAATAAAGTTCGGGTTGTCGATGCTGGTGATACGGACTTTGTAGAAGGCTTAACAGTTTCTCTAAGAGAATTTACGGAAGGGAATAAACCAGTTATCTTACGTGGTGGCGTTCCTGCAACCGGTCGACCTATTATGCTAGGTATTACGAAATCTTCTTTAGAGACGGATAGTTACTTATCGGCTGCTTCCTTCCAAGAAACTACAAGAGTACTTACTGATGCGGCTATTCGTGGTAAAGTAGATTACTTACGTGGCTTGAAAGAAAATGTTATTATTGGTAAACTTATTCCAGCTGGAACAGGTGCGAAAGAATATAGTGACATTGATATTTATCTTGAAAAAGAATTTATGGAAGATGATGCTTCTGAGTTCTTAGAAGATAAATTAATGGAAGATGACGAAGATAGTGATTTAAAACTTGATGATGATTCAGCAATGAATGAAGAAGTATCAAGTGAGGTTAACTTTGATGAGGATGCCGATACAGTAGAAGAAACAGAGGAAGCTATAGCAAACGAAGAAGAAAGCAAAGAAGAATAATGCTTTCTTTTTTCTTGCCTTTTATTTATTTTATGATATACTTTTATTAGAGAGTGATGTTTATAATGAAATGGGTTGGATGGATTAGTTTCTTTTTAGTTGTGATAGGTCTTGCTGTAGGTGGTTTCTTTTTAGCATCTAGTTTTAATCGTGATACTTTTCTATTTAAAGAGGTAGAACTTCTCGATTATAATGACTACACATTAAATGATTTTGTTGAACAAGATGTTATTTGTAAGAATGAGAAATGTACTTTTAAAGATAAAGATGTAATTTTTACGATTAGTGAAGTAAAAGAATTAGGTCCTCAAGATGTAACTTTAAAACTTGAATATGAAGGAGAAAATTTTGAGAAAACTTTTCATGTAGATGTTGTAGATAAGAAAAAACCGGAAATTATTTTAAATGAAACAGCGATTATTGTTGATTTGAATGAAAAAATAGATGTTGCTTCTTATATTACCGAGGTAAAAGATAATTATGATACTTTAAATGCTGATGATATTGAAATTGAAAATAATGTTGATTTAAAAAATCCTGGGGATTATGAAATTGTTTATACAATTAAGGATTCTTCTGGAAATATAGGGAAATCTATTTTAAAAGTAAAAGTGAAAGGTGATAGAGAAGTTACATCTTCCAAGGATGATAAGAAAGAAGAAGTAGTAAAAGAAAAAATTGCTTTAAATTATAGTGTTAGTGGTTTATTTAGTGATAGTGGAACTTTGCTTCAAGGAAAAACACAATCTTTAGTAAATAAGGATATTGAAATTGGTTGGGATAGTACTTTTAAAGTAAAAGCAAGTATTGATGCTAAAGGTAAAGTGGGTTTAATTGTTAGTAATAAAGAAATTACGGGGAATGAACTAGAGGCTTTTAATGGAGCTCTTCCGCAAATTGATGCAAAAGAAGTAAAAACTAATGAAACGGCTAGTTTTGAATATACTTTTAATAAGGAAGGAACTTATTATGTTTCTGTTATTGTTTGGGATGAAGATAATCAAGTTGTTGTGAAAAAAGATTTTTGTCTTCATTTAAGTGTACCCGATGAAGTAAAAGATATGAAAATTACAACCGAAGATAAAGGCAGTTATCTAGTGATTGATTGTGATTATATAGGTGGTGGCGATAATACTTATTATTTCATAGTTGCTATTACTGATTCTGATGACCCAAAAGCTGGTAGTGAGGAAATAATTGTTACTGAAGATAATGAAATAAGACTTTATTATACGAGTGGTTATTACTATAATTTGGCTGGTATGTTAGTAACAGAAAATGAAGATTTAGTTATGATGAAAACATTAAAAGTACAAAAGTAGAAAGTTAGGGGATTTCGGTGAATATATTAACTAAATTAAAAGAAGTTGAAGAAAAGGTTGAAAAATTATATTTGTATTTAGTTCGGTTAGAAATTAGTGGGCAAAAACAAAGTAAAGAATATCGGCAAGTGATGCAAAAGATTGATGGTTTAACTAAAGTGGAAAGTAGTCTGTTAATCGATACAAAAGATTATTATGATGATATGAAAAAAGAAATACAATTAGACTGTTTCTCTCGTTTTCCTATTCATTTAGGGTTTTCTACTGATGCTTCCACTTTAAGACTTTATTATTTACTTGAAAGCATTTGTGGAGATGCCGGGATAGAATATGCGAATGCCCTTAATTATGATATTCACCGTGTATTATTAAAATTTTTAGAACAGATGATTGATAATCCTTATTATGAAGAGATTAGACGGGATTTAATTTATTTTAAATATGATATTATTTTTTTAGATTATAATTTAGAAAGTGATTTTTTGCTAGAAAATGATTTAACAAGAATATCACTTGAAGCTAGAGCATTACAAGATGAAGTGCCTAGTCATAAGTATATTGAACAAGCTATTTTAGTTTGGGAAATAGAAGAAGCGATAAAGCAAATAGAATGTATTGGGGATATTAGTGAAAATACTAATAATCATTCTTTAGTAATTATAAAGATGATGCAAATATTTGCAAGAATGGCACTTTGTACTGAAAGAGAACTTAATTTTGTAATGGATGATGTTCATTATTTAATGGAAAATAATGAAATAGATTTACAAATTAAAACAATTATGATGGAAATGGCTGAGATTTTCGAGCAAATTCAAAGTAGTTTTTACTTTTCAAGATAAATTTTCTTGCACAATCATAAAATATAGTATATAATTTAGTTATAAAAGTGTTGATGGAATTGGCAACTCCGGAGCTATATAAAAAAAGTAGATTTCTCTAGAAGAAATAAGTAACCGCTTGGGTAATTACTCGTCCCTATGTTTCTTTTAGAGTTTTTTTAATTCAGGAGGGTTTATGGGAGATGTTAGATGTAAAATAGAAGCAATTGTTCTTTTAGAAAATCAAATAGGTTCATTATTGCAAAAACGGGAATATGCGATAAAATCCGGACAAGTTGTAGAAGTAAATGGGCGAGTTCTTACTAATGGAGAGTATATTCGTTATCTTACCAAAGAGATGATTCAATACGAAGAAGAAAAATTAGAAGTTATCGAAGATGTTTTAATAAACGGACCAGTAGATGAATTATATCGTATTTATGAAGATATTGCCAAAGAACCAAAAGATGAATTTAAAATGGAAAGATTGCTTACTATTTTTGATTTAATTGAAAGAAAAGAGGCAAAAAAGGAAAGAAGGAGATCATATGAGTAAGATTACACAAGAAGAAATCGTGAATTATGCCAAACAGTATGGCTTTATTTTTCAAGGAAGTGAGATATATGGAGGTTTAGCAAATACTTGGGATTATGGACCACTCGGAAGAGAGTTAAAAGAAAATTTAAGAAGAGCTTGGTGGAAAAAGTTTGTTCAAGAAAATCCATACAATTATGGACTTGATAGTGCAATTCTTATGAATCCCGAAGTATGGGTAGCAAGCGGTCACGTAACAAACTTTAATGACCCTTTAGTAGATTGTAAAGCTTGTAAGGCTAGATTTCGAGCTGATAAATTAATCGAAGAACATACTAAGGGCAAAGAAACTGGTGATGGTTGGAGTAATGAAGAATTAGAAAATTATCTTATTACTCATGAAATTAAATGTCCAAAGTGTGGCAAACAAGATTTTACTTCGATTCGTAAGTTTAATTTACTTTTTGAAACTCATCAAGGAGTTACAGAAGATAGTAAATCAAAAGTATATCTAAGAGGAGAAACAGCCCAAGGAATATTTGTTAATTTCTTAAATGTTTGGAGAAGTATGAGAGCAAAAGTTCCTTTTGGTATATGTCAAACAGGTAAAAGTTTTCGTAATGAAATTACACCTGGAAACTTTATTTTTAGAACAAGAGAATTTGAACAAATGGAACTTGAATTTTTCTGTAAGCCTGGAGAAGATTTAGATTGGTTTGGTTATTGGAAAAATTTTTGTTTAGATTTCTTGAAAACTTTAGGTATTAATAAAGACAATTTAAGATATCGTGACCATGCCAAAGAAGAGTTATCTTTTTATAGTGTTGCAACTACTGATATTGAATATTTATTCCCAATGGGTTGGGGAGAATTATGGGGTATCGCTGACCGTACTGATTATGATTTAGGCGTTCATATGGAACATTCTGGCGTTGATTTAAGATATTTAGACCCAGAAACAAATGAAAAATATTTACCATATGTTATTGAACCTAGTGTGGGATTAGATAGACTTTTATATGCAGTATTAGTGGATGCTTATACCAAAGAAACACTAGACAATGGTGAAGAAAGGGAAGTACTTAAAATTCACCCAGCTTTAGCACCAACGAAAATAACAATCTTACCTTTAATTAAAAAAGTTCATGGTGATAAAGCAATGGATTTATATGGAGATTTAGCAAAATACTTTATGTGCACGATTGATACATCTGGTTCTATTGGTAAAAGATATAGAAGAAGTGATGCAGTAGGTACACCTCTTTGTATCACAGTAGATGATGAAACAATTAATAATGATACTGTAACAGTAAGAAATAGAGATACAATGGAACAAATTACATTACCAATTAGTGATTTAAAAGATTATATTGAAGATGTAATTAAATTTTAACTTGTATTTATTAAAAAAATAAATTATAATTAATTTAGTAGAGCATTAGGTAACTAAATGTCTACTTATTTCTTTTTGCAGACATTAACCGTCATGTTGTTGCAAACTATGATGATGGTTGATGTCTTTTTTGGTCTAAGTCAAGATATAAGTAATTGGAGCAACTTCCTCATACTAACCACACAACTCTTTCTATTACTTATCAACCAAAACCCCTAAGAGTAAAGGAGGTAAGACTAATAGTAGGAATTATCTGGTAGACACCAGCCCTAATGCTCGAGTATTTATTATGAATGAAAGTATCAAAAAAAGCAAGAAAAAGCGTTCGACAGAGTTCGACGCTTTTTGACATTTATGTCGAAAATATCAAAAAAACACCTTAGTTATTTAAGGTATTTAGGACTATCAGTTTTACCTAAAAGGTAGTCAGCAGAAATATTATATTTTTTACAAAGATAAAATATAAAGTCAACAGTAATTGAATTTTTATTGTTTTCGTATTTACTTAATGTGCTTCGCTTACAATTTAATTTTTTTATGAATTCTTCTTGAGTTAATCCTTTTTCTTTACGAATTGCTTTTAATTTTATTCCAATATTATTATAATCAATATCTTTTTTCATGTGTTTATAGTTTGTTTGATTAGTAAATTTAAAAAAATAATCAAAAGAAATATTAAAATAATTACAAAAATTATTTAAATGTTTAAGGGGAATTGTTTTATATTGCGTTTCGTATAAACCATATGTTTTTTTACTAATCCCTAATATATTTGCTATTTTTTCTTGTGTAATTAAATCATAAGTTCTAATTTCTTTTAGTATAGCGCCATAATTCATTATTATCACCATGCCAATTTTCTCACAAATAATTTTTTAAAACGAAAAAGCCTTACTTTTAGAACAATTTTTCTTGATTAATTATTTTGGAGATGCTATAATTAATTTAGAATTGAAAATTCTTAACTGTTTATTTTACCTAAAAGATAATCGGCGCTTATATGATAATTTTTGCAAAGATCATATAAGAATGATGTAGAAATTAAATTTTTACCATTTTCATAATTGCTTAGTGTTGTATAATGAGCGTTAATTTTATTAGCTAATTGTGTTAAAGTAATATTATTTTCTTTTCTAAATTTTTTTAATCGATTACTTAATGTTTTTAGATTTATGTTTTCTTTTGATTTTTCATATTGTTTTGTTGGTGATAATCCTAACATGTAATCTATGCTAACATTAAAATAATTGCACAATGCATTTAGATGTTTAAGGGGAATTATTTTTTCTTGTGTTTCATATAACCCATAAGTTTTTTCACTAATTTTCAGATAATTTGCTATTTCTTTTTGCGTTATTAAATCATATGTTCTAAGACTTTTTAATCTTGTTCCATAATTCATATTTACCACCATAGTAATTTTCTCATAATAAAATAACTTTATCGAAAAAGCCTTACAATTATCACATTTTTATTGACTTTTAAATTCTTATATTTTATACTTAATATAGTTAAGGATTTTCAATTTTATTTTAGGAGGTAGGAATAAAATTGAAGAATAAAGAGATTGAATTTGAAACAATACATTCTCATAAAAAAAGAATACATTTTTTATATGCATTTGTCTGTGTAGTGGTACTTCTAGTGGTATTTATTGTTTCAAGAAGTTTTGCAAGGTATCGAGTAACACAGAGTATTCCGCTAGTTACTGGAACAATAAATTACAAGATACCAGACTTTAATTTTGTATCTTTATATGTTGCTAATGAAGATGGAGAATATGTTGAGGCTGATAGTATCCCCGCAAGGGGGTATACACTCAATACTGCAGAAAGTTATTGTGGTATATCTAACAATGGAGAAATAGAAAAAGATGATAGTGTAATACTTACTTATGAAAATGGTAGTATGACATTTGGTAATGTTACTAAAAAGGGAACGAAGTGTTATTTGTATTTTGATGAACAAGTAGCAGCGAATCTAATTTTAGCTGGTAAAACAATAAACAACTCTAGAAGTGGAACCATAACAGGAGTACTCACTACGAATACAACCGGAACTGTATATAGCGTTCAAGATGATTATGGAACAAGTTATGTATATGCGGGAGCACCAAGGGATAACTGGGTATATTTTGCAGGATTTTATTGGAGAATTATCCGAATTAATGGGGATGGTTCCATCCGAATGATTTATAACGGAACGAGTACATCAACTACAGGGTCAAGCACTATGATTAGTAGTTCTCGAACGTTCAACAGTTCTTATGAAGATAATGCTTATGTAGGGTATATGTATGGAAGCAGGGGAGCAAGTAGTTATGCATCAACTCATACTAATACTAATAATAGTTCCATTAAAACGGTTGTAGATAATTGGTATCGAGATAATCTGTTGCAATATGCACAATATATCAGCACCGAAGCAGGATTTTGTGGAGATAGACGAATTGCAACATCAAGTGAAACATGGTGGCCAAATGATACTAAAACGGGGTATGGAACTAATACCACAGCATATGCACCACTTTCAAGATTTGTAACAGTAAACGATCAGTATGCCGATACACAAAATCCAACCTTAAAATGTAGCCAAAGCAATGACTTGTATACAGTAAGTGAAAGTAGTAAAGGGAATCATGCATTAATCTATCCAATCGGATTAATCACAGCCGATGAAGTAGTATTAGCAGGAGGATTTGCAGGAAGATTAAATAGTAGTTACTATTTATATAATAATGATTATTATTGGACGATGTCTCCGGCTCGCTATCCGTATGCTTACGTGTTCCGGGTGCATGAATCTGGTTATCTCCATTATACGAACGCACATTATACGTCTGGTGTTCGACCAGTAATTAATCTAGATGCTAGTGTAACATTAACTGGAACAGGTATATCAACTGATCCATATAGAGTTGTTGACGCTTAAAGTGCTTATTTAAATAAGTGCTTTTTTCTTTAAAATGTATTTATTATTGGAGGGTATCTGTGTTATAATTTTGATAGATTTAATCTTGGGGAGGTTCATATGAAGTTAATTACATTATTACCCGCTGACCAGTATGTAGTGGTAAATAAAACAATATTAACAGAGATTGATAAGAAAAATTTAATTAATTTATATGAACCTATTATTGGTTTTGGTTCAGTTAGTTTATATCTTACTTTATGGAGTGATTTAGATAGATTAGAAATTATGAGTAGAGATTTTACTCATCATCATTTAATGAGTATTTTAAAATGTAGTTTGGATGCGATTAAACAATCAAGAGAAGCATTAGAAGCTGTAGGTTTAATGAAAACATATTTTAAAGAGGGAGATATTAATTCTTATGTTTATGAATTATATTCGCCTTTAAGTGCTTCTGAATTTTTTAATAATCCTATATTAAATATTGTGTTATATAATAATGTTGGTGATGAAGAGTATAATTACTTAAAGAAAATGTATCGAAAAGTAAATATTGATTTGAAAGATTATGAGGATATTACCAAGCCGATGAATGAAGTATTTGAACCTACTAGTATGCCAGTAGTAGAAGCACGTAGCAGGGAGACACTTCCTTTAAATATTGAAAGTGAAATTGATTTTGATTTAATTATGAGTAGTATTCCGAAAGGTATTTTAAATGAAAAAGCAATTAATAAGAGAATGAAAGAATTAATTATTAATTTAGCTTTTATTTATGATTTAGATACATTAAAAATAGTGGAATTAATACGAGCTAGTTTAAATGAACGGGGTGGAATTGATAGGGATACTTTGCGTAAAAATGCTCGCAAATACTATCAGTTTAAGTCTGGAAATTTACCAACATTAGTTTATCGAACACAACCTGAATATTTAAAAACACCTACTGGTGATAATTCTCGTAAAGGAAGAATTATTGGGATATTTGAAAATACTAGTCCCTATGATTTTTTAAAGAGTAAATATCACGGAGCAAATCCGACTAGTCGCGATTTAAAACTATTAGAAGTTTTAATGATTGATTTAGAACTAAATCCCGCCGTAGTAAATGTTTTAATTGATTATGTTTTAAAAAAGAATAATAATAAGCTTAGTGTGAATTATGTCGAAACCATTGCGGGCCAGTGGAAAAGAGCAGGAGTTAAAACAGCTAGAGAAGCGATGGATTTAGCAGAAAAAGAACATAAGAAGATGCAAAAAAACAGTGCTGATAAAAAGATAGTTAAAAATACTCATGAAGCTCCCGTTCCAGTTTGGTTTGATAAAAACTTAGAGAAAACCGAAATCAGTGAAGAAGAAGCAAAAGAGTTGGAAGAATTATTAAAAATTTAGGTGATTGATATGGAAAGTATAAAAGATAACGGAAAAGTACAAGAATTAAAAAAAGAATTGAGGGAAAATTATCGAGCTAATTTAAAAGATACTATTTTTAGCGATTTGGTCATTAAAAATAAAATTAAGGAAGAAGTAGGAATGCTTTATAATTCTGATTTAGAAGATAGTGCGAAAGAACTTAAAAATTGCCATGAATGTAAAGGCTTGTACGAATGTAAAAATAAAGTAATGGGGCATTATATGTATCCAAAAGTTACAGGAAATATCATTGATATGGTTTATGTTCCTTGTAAATATAAAAAGGAAAATGACCGTTTATTAGAACTTAAAAATACAGCTAATAAAGAACTATTAAATGCTCGTTTTAAAGAAATTGATGTAAAAGATAAAAATAGGGTAGAAGTAATTAAATGGATTAAGAAGTTTTATGATGAATTTGATATTTATAAAGATATGAAAGGACTTTATTTACATGGCTCTTTTGGAAGTGGGAAAAGCTTTTTAATTTATGCTTTATTAAATGAGTTAAATATTAATAAAAAAATTCCCTTTGTTGCTCTATATTTTCCTGATGTTTTAAAGGATTTAAAAGAAGATTGGGATACTTATAATAGTAAAATGGAAAAGTATTCTACTGTACCAGTTTTGCTTTTAGATGATATTGGCGCAGAACAAGTAAGTGAATGGGGTAGAGATGAAGTTTTAGGAACAATTTTACAAAATCGCATGAATAATCATTTGACAACATTTTTTACCTCTAATCTTACGATAGATGAATTAGAATATCATTTATCACTAGCTAAAAGTAGTTTAGATAAAGTAAAAGCGAGAAGAATTATTGAGCGAATTAAACAGTTAACGCAAGATATGGAAATTATTACGGATAATAAAAGAAGCTAGGGGTTAGCTTCTTAATTTATTATTTCCGCATTCACATTAAAATTATTATTCTCTAATACTTTTTTTACAACATCTTCATAGTCGGAACTTTGATAAGAACTTTCAATTTCTCTTATAATGCCATCACTCATGCCATCTGAGTATCCTCTTCTAGCATATTCAGTTCCAATTACAATTAAAGGGACGGAAGTAGATACTTCTATTCCTAATTCGTTTGATACTTCTTCCATTAATTTTTGATTTTCCATATTATTCCATACTTCATAAGAAATAATTTCTAAATATCCATAATCACTAGCAATAGATTCTAAAAATTCCTTGGCATGTTCACAATGAGGACAACCTTTACCACGGAAAAGATAGACTGTTACTGTTTTTTCAGCATCATTATTAGATGTTGGAGTATTTACATTATCACTATTTGGATTAGAAACATTGTTATCATTCTCATTATTTATGGTATTGTTATTAGTATTTGTGCTTGTATCAATATTCTCACTTAAATTAGAATTACTTTCTTCATTTGAAGGCTTGCTATTATTGTAAATTAAATAAAATATAAATCCAGCGATTACAAGAGTAAGTATGGTTGCTAAGACGCCAATTATAATTATATTTTTCTCTTTGTTCATATTAGTCACCTGTAATTAATTATATAGTATCTTTTATAGAGATGCAAGGTAAAAATCGTAAAATAAATGTTAAGTTGTTTTACATTTGACGATTTGTTTGTTATAATGAATGATAGGGTGAATAAAAATGGCAAAGAAGTATGATGAATCATCTATTAAAATATTAGAAGGATTAGAGGCAGTTAGAAAAAGACCAGGAATGTATATTGGTAGTACTGATAAAAGAGGTCTTCATCATTTAGTATGGGAGATTGTCGATAATTCTATTGATGAGATTATTAATGGCTATGGAAATCATATTAAAATTGTTTTACATAAAGATGGCTCTATCACCATAGCAGATAATGGCCGTGGTGTTCCAATTGGCATGCATGAATCTGGTAAGTCTACCCCCGAGGTTATTTATACTGTTTTGCATGCTGGTGGAAAGTTTGAAGAAGGTAACTATAAAGTAAGTGGAGGACTTCATGGTGTTGGTGGAAGCGTTGTTAATGCTTTATCTAAATGGATGGATGTTATCATTTACCGTGATGGAGTGATTTCTAACATTCGTTTTAAAGATGGAGGAAATGTAGATAGTCCACTAAAAACAATTGGCACAACCAATAAAACTGGTACTATCGTTACTTTTATGCCAGATTATGATATATTTAAAAACTCACAGTTTTCTTATACAACCATTGTAGAAAGAATGCAAGAAAGTGCTTTTTTAATTCCAAGTGTTATGATTGATGTCATTGATGAAGAAGCAAAAAAAGAAACGAAATTTCATTATGAAAATGGTTTAGTTGATTTTGTAGAATTTATGAATGAGGGAAAAACGACTTTAAATAAGGTTTTGAACTTCAGTGGGACAAAGAGTGGTATCGAAGTAGATGTAGCGATGCAATATACGGACACTTATAATGAAAATATTGTTTCGTTTGTTAATAATGTTAAAACAACAGATGGTGGAACTCATGAGGTTGGCTTTAAAACTGGTATCACGAAAGCTTTTAATGATTATGTTAAATCAAATAATTTAATTAAAGGAAAAGATGCTACTTTTGATGGTAGTGATGTTAGAGAAGGTCTTAGTGCTGTGATTAATCTGCGCATACCTGAAAATTTGTTACAATTTGAAGGTCAAACGAAAGGAAAATTAGGTACTCCAGAGGCCAGAAGTATTACGGAAGCAGTTACGTATGAAAATTTAAAGTTTTTCCTAGAAGAAAATAAAGAAATAGCTTTAAATATTGTTGATAAAGCCAGTAAAAGTAAGATGGCTAGAGAAGCAGCTAGAAAAGCTAGGGAAGAAGCAAGAAATGGTAAAGGAAAACAAAAGATTGAGAAGAATTTATCAGGTAAGCTTGCCCCAGCGACAAGTAAGAATCCTAAAATTAATGAATTATTCTTAGTCGAGGGTGATTCAGCTGGAGGTTCGGCTAAAGGTGGACGAGATAGAAAGTTTCAAGCGATTCTTCCGTTACGTGGTAAGGTTATTAATGCTGAGAAAGCAAATATAACGGAAATGCTTAAAAATGAAGAAATTAATACAATCATTCATACGATTGGGGCAGGTCTTGGTGCTGAATTTGATGTTAAAGAATCAAATTATGATAAAGTCATTATCATGACTGATGCGGATGTCGATGGTTCCCATATTCAAATTTTACTTCTCACTTTCTTCTATCGCTTTATGAGACCACTTATTGAGGCAGGGAAACTTTATATAGCTAAGCCCCCTTTATATAAACTTGATTATGGTAAAAAACATTTTTATGCTTATTCAGATGAAGAACGCTTTAAAATTGTTGAAGAGAATTCTGGAAAACCGGATATATCAAGAAATAAAGGTTTAGGAGAAATGAATGCTGAAGAACTTTGGGATACCACTATGAATCCGGAAACGAGAAGTTTAATTCGTGTTAATATTTATGATGCTGCTTTAGCTGAAAAAAGAGTTAACGTTTTAATGGGGGATAAAGTAGAACCTAGAAAAGAATGGATTGAAGAAAACATTGTATTTACAATGGAAGATGATTTTAGAGTAGCTTAAAATTTTTAAGCTATTTTTTAATAATATTGTATTGAACAAACGTATGTTTTGTGATATAATTAAATTGTAGTAAAAATAATATTTGAAATCGCAATTTGCGATGTCAAGTGTATTCAGGGAGGATTGGAAAAATGAATGAATTAATGATTAATGATATTAAAATTGAAAATTTGATTTATGAAGTTAGAGGAAAGCAAGTTATGCTTGCTAGTGATGTAGCTAAGCTTTATCAAGTAGAAACAAAAGTTTTAAATCAAGTAGTAAAAAGAAATTTAAATCGGTTTCCTGAGGATTTTTGTTTTCAACTTACATTAGAAGAAGCTCAAGAAGTGTGTTCAAGGTCACAATTTGTGACCTTGAACAGAAGTGGTAATAATCGTGGTAATAACATCAAATATTTACCATATGTTTTCACGGAACATGGAGTTATGATGTTAAGTGGTTTATTAAAAAGTGAAATTGCTGCGAAAGTAAATGTGGCTATTATTAAGGCTTTTGTTGCAATGCGTAAATATATTGCAAATAATACCTTAGAGACTAGAGTATCCAACATAGAAACTAAATTGATTGATTATGATTATAAATTTAATCTCATTTTTGAGAAAATGGATAATGAAAAAGTACATCATTTGTTTTTTGATGGACAGATTTATGATGCTTATTCTCTTTTGTGTGATATTTTAAATCAGGCTAGAAAAAATATTATTATTATTGATAACTACTTAAATAAGAATATATTAGATGTTTTGGCTTCTATTCAAAAAGAGGTTTTTATTATCACGAAAAATATTAGTAAAAATGATTTAGAAATGTATAAAAAACAATATCAAAATATTAGGATAATGGAAAATAATTCTTTTCATGATAGATTTATTATCATTGATAGAAAGAACCTTTATCACTGTGGTGCATCTTTTAAAGATTTGGGTAAAAAATGTTTTGCGATAACAAAAATGGAAGATGAAGAAATATTAAATCAATTGCTTGATAAAATTGCCAAATTTGAGAATATGTAAATTGATATTTTTTCTGTTGACTTATTTTTATTATTGACATATAATTAAATATATGAACAATTATTCAATTGAAAGGAAGATTGAAAAATGAATAAAGATTTAATTCATGAGAGTTTGGCTAAGAAAGTTAAACATAAAATGCTTAGTGATGATTTATTGTTTGATGTTGCTGAAGTATTTAAAATATTTGGTGATAGTACGAGAATTAAGATTATTTATGCCTTAAAACTAAGTGAGTTATGTGTGTCTGATTTAGCGTTTATTACGAGTAGTAGTGAATCAGCAATATCACATCAACTACGTATCTTAAAGCAAGCAAAACTAGTAAAAGCAAGAAAAGACGGTAAAGTAGTTTATTATAGTTTAAAAGATGAACATGTCATTCAATTGTTTGAGATAGGTCGTGAACATGTTGAAGAGTTATAAATATTATTTAGAAAATTTAGATTGTGCTAATTGTGCTAAAAAAATAGAAGATGCAATAAAGGAAGATAAACGCTTTACGAATGTTGTCGTTAATTTTAGTACTTTGACTCTTAGTTTTAAAACAGACTTAGATAATCCTTTTAAAGAAATTTTTAAAATTATTAAAAGGGTTGAACCAGATGTGTTAATATATAAAGAAAAGAAGGAAGAAAAAAAGAGCGATTTAGAAATTTTTAGATTTATTTTAGCTCTTATTGTTTTAGCAATTTCTTTCCTTATTTCCAATGAACTTATAAAGGAAATCATGCTTATTATTAGTTATGTATTACTTATGTATAAGACATTTATGAAAGCAATTAAAAAGATTATTAAATCGCATAATGTAGATGAAAATGCTTTAATTTGTATTTCCGCCATAGGGGCTTATATTCTGGGTGAACATATGGAAGGACTCATGGTACTTCTTTTATATGTGTTAGGTAAAATACTTGAAGATAAAGCAGTTAACAAGAGTCGTTCTTCCATTAAAGATTTAGTAGAATTAAAGGCTAGTTATGCTAATTTGAAAGTAAATAAGCGAGTTACCAAAGTTAAAAGCGAAGATTTAAAAATAGGTGATATCATTGTTGTAAAAAAAGGTGAACTTATCCCTATTGATGGTCGTATTATTAAAGGATGCGCAACAGTTGATACTTCCGGACTTACAGGAGAGTCTGTTCTTAGAGAAATTAAGGAAGGCAAAGAGGTATTATCTGGATATATTAATTTAGGAGAAGTAATTGAAGTGGAGGCTACCCATACTTATTTCGATAGTACAGCTTACAAAATATTAGAACTTACTTTAAATGCTACCAACAATAAAGCAAAGACGGAAACTTTTGTTTCAAAAATTGCTAGTTATTATACTCCAATTGTTCTTATCATTGCTATCTTAATTGGTGCTTTTTTACCACTTATAGCTAATGTGAGTTATAGCGATAGTATTTACCGAGCTTTAACATTTTTAGTTATTTCTTGCCCATGTGCTATTGCTATTTCCGTTCCTTTGTCTTATTTTGCGGGTATTGGTATTAGTTCAAAGAAGAAAATACTTGTGAAAGGAAGTAATTATTTAGATGCTCTTACCAAGTGTGATACCATTGTTTTTGATAAGACAGGGACACTTACAACAGGTTCTTTTAAATTACAAGAAGTTAAAGTTTACAACGATGATTTTACAAAAGATGAAATTCTTAAGTTAGCTAGTTTAGGCGAAACATTCTCCAATCATCCAATTGCTAAACTGATTTTGAAAGAAAATCATCAGAAATTAGATACCTCTCTTGTTTCTAATTTTAAAGAAATGGATGGTAAAGGGATTTCTTTTGATTATAAGAAAGACCATATTAAAGTTGGTACTGCTCGTTTTTGTGAGACTGATAAAGAAGGCAATAGTTTTGTTTCTTTAAATAATGAAGTAATTGGCAGCTTTATTTTTAATGATTACGTAAAAGATAATGTCAAAGAGGTAATTGGTCAGTTAAAAAAGAATGGTATCAAAACATACATGTTTACAGGAGATTATGATTCCTTTGCTAAAGTTGTAGCATCTAGTGCAGGAATTGATGAATATAAAGCACAATTACTTCCCGATGAAAAGTTTAGAGAACTAGAGAGTTTACAAAAAAATCATCAAGTCATGTTTGTTGGAGATGGAATCAATGATGCTCCAAGTTTAGTACAGGCAGATGTTGGTATTAGTATGGGTAGTATTGGCAGCAATAGTGCCATTGAGGCAAGTGATATTGTTATCATGAATGATGATTTAGAGGCTATTCCAACTATGCTTCGGATTGCTCATAAAACCAAAAGAATAATACTTGCTAATTTAATATTTTCTATTGGCATTAAAATCTTGATTTTAGTATTAGCTATGTTTGGTATTGTCCATATGGCCGCAGCTGTTTTCGCTGATACTGGCGTTACATTACTTGCTATTTTAAATTCACTTCGTATTTTAAAAGAATAATTATTTTTTCAAAGCTTCAAGTTCTTCTTGAAGTTTTTTAACGGCAGTTAATAAAAAATCCACTTCGTTTCTTTGGGTTTGACTACTTTTGCCGTTATTTTTATAAAAACTTCCTCCAGATTTGTGTTCTTTACTATTAATGTTAATGTTAAAGTTTTCTAGTCTTGCTTCAATTAATTGTTGTTGGGAAGCGGCAGTTAACATAAATTCACCAACAAGCATAAGCCAGTTGCCAATACTTGATTGTTCGTAAGCATCAAAATCGCCCGCAAGTGCTGAACCTACTAGGCAAGCTAAAAAGGCATAAGCTTGGGGATTGATGTTAGGAGGAAAATTTGCTTCTTTATTCATTTAATTCCTCCCATCTATTTCATTTTATTCTTGATATTTGCAAAAAGTAGTAAAATATAATATAATGATATCGGTGAATATTATGCAAATTGATACAGTTGAATTAACGAGTTGTGCGGTTAGGACAAGTCAATATCCGGAAGAGGGAAAGCCAGAGTTTTTACTAGTAGGTAGAAGTAATGTTGGCAAATCAAGTTTTATTAATACAATTATTAATCGGAAAAATTTTGCTCATACTTCTTCTAAACCAGGAAAAACCCAAACACTTAACTTTTATTTAATTAATAAAAAGTTTTATTTTGTAGATGTTCCAGGATATGGTTATGCTTCTGTAAGCTTTGAAAAACAAAGAAAATTTGGTGTGATGATAGAAGAATATTTAAAGTCTCGTGAGTCTTTAAAATGTGTGTTTTTACTAATTGATTATCGTCATAAACCAACAGAAGATGATATTTTAATGTATGACTTTTTAAAATATTATAATTTAAATATCAAAGTGATTGCCACAAAATATGATAAAGTAGGTAAAAATGCCCGAGAAAAGCAAAATAAACTAATTAAAGATACTTTGAAATTAGGGGAAGGAGAAGATTTCATACCTTTTTCTACTGTTTCTAAAAAGGGTAGAGATGAGGTTTATGAAGTAATTAAAGGATTATTATGATAAGTTTTAATAGAGAAAAAAATTTAGTGAATGATTATGTGGTTTTTGATTTAGAAACAACAGGTCTAGACCCTAAATTATCCCGTATTATTGAAATTGGAGCACTGAAATATAGAAATAATGAACTAGTAGAAGAACTTAGCATTTTAGTAAATCCAGGTTGTCCTATTCCTGATATTATTACAGCGATTACGGGAATTGATGATGATACAGTGAAAGATGCGATATCTATTGAAGAGGCACTTCCAAAATTTATTGCCTTTATTGAAGATTTACCACTTGTTGCCCATAATTCTCGCTTTGATTTATCTTTTATTGAAGAGAATATATTGGAATTGGGTTTACCAATGATTAAAAATACAAATATTGATACAGTTTATTTAGCTCGTAAATATATTAAAAATGTTTATAATCATAAATTAGAAACATTAAAAGATTATTTTGGCCTTACTTATTCTTCTCATCGCAGTGTAGAAGACTGTCTTACCACCAATTATGTTTATCAATATTGTAAAAGTATGGCTTTAGTTAAGAATTAGTATGAAAACTAATAAGAGAATTAAGTCTTATAATAAAAAATATGTAGAACAACTAGAAGAAGCCTTAAGAATAGTTGAACCATATTTAATAGAGGCTTTTACTAATTTTTATGGAGAAGAATATCAAAGTCAAATTAAATATACAATAGAAAACATAAAATATACTTATTTTTTATCTGAATCAATGTTTCAAGTTATAAAAAATAGAAGTTGTGGCGTAAGTCATAAAGATTATCATATCGTGAAATATTATATTCAATATTTAAGAAAAATAGACTTTAAATTTAATGGAATTGAAGATTTAGATAAATTAGAACAGAAAGTTTTAAATGCTTTTATAGTAAAATCTTCCTTAGATAAAAATATGTGGCAGTATGCTCATTTTTTAGAATTATTAGAAAGTGATTGTCCTGTTTATTCCGTGGCAAGTGATGCGGAAGAACAAAATTTTTATAAATCTATTTTGTTACCTATCTTCGTTATTGATTTAGAAATCATTATTCATGAAATTAATCACGCTTTAATGATTGATGTAATAGCTACAACTAAAGAAAAAGTTATTATGCCTAGTTTATTTACAACGGAAGAGTGTGATGAGCTATTTAATGATTATATTGCTCATTTAGTATTAGAAGAGTATTTTAAGTTAAAAGCACCAATTCCTTACCCTCTTAGAAAATTTAAATTTATGAATGTTTATGAAAATTATTTTTATTTAATAGAATTATTTTATTATGTTTTTGAAGAAGTTATAAAAAGAAGTATTATGACGAAAAATTTTAATTTATTATATGAATATGCCGGAAAAGAAAATTTTGATTTATTTTGTAATATGGTTCAAAAATATTATTTACAAGATGGGTGTAGTGAAGATGAATTTCAAGATTTACTAGACTTAGTGCAACAAATGAATGAACATGCTTTAGCAATTACACCAATTGATTATGAAAGTTATTTGAATGAATTAGAGAGTATGGGCGTAAAGGTGCGGAGGTTAAAATGAAATGGATTCGAAAGCATAAGCTTTTATTAGCAATTATTATTCTCGTTATGGTTGGTATTAGTTTACCATTTATCTTTATTTTATATGAAAAATACAAACCATATTATACAGCAGAGGATTTTAATATTACTACAATTATTAGTGAGGTAGATGCGAATGCTAATGGGGTAGATGATTATACAGATATTTTACTTGGGGCAAGAATGGATGCAGAAAATCATCCAACTTATGATGGCAGATATTGGGATACTGGCTATCCACCAGATGATATTGGCGTTTGTACAGATGTTATTTGGAGAGCTTTTAAAAATGCTGGATATAATTTAAGAGTAATGGTAGATAATGATATTGCTATTAGTAATGAAGAAGATTATCATATTAAATATCCGGATTCTAATATTGATTTTCGAAGAGTGGGAAATTTAGAAGTATTTTTTAAGAAGTATGCTACTAATTTAACCTTAGATATTAATAAAATTGAAGAATGGCAACCTGGAGATATTGTTGTGTTTGATAGTAGGCATATCGGTATTATTAGTGATAAGAGAAATCGAGATGGAAAACCTTATGTCATCCATAATTCTGGTCAGCCTTTAAGGGAAGAAGATGTACTTCAAAAAAGAAGTGAGAAAGACCCTATTAGTGGTCACTTTAGATGGGATGCTTTGAAAATAGAGGATATATTAGTTTATTGGGAAGATTAGATTGTTTTTTCTTTCCTTTTTTGATATACTAAAATAGAGGTAATTATGGAAAAAGTTATTGTTGAAGTAGGGTCTACTGTTACTAAAGTGGATTTATATGATGAAATTGATATTAAAAGAATAAAAGATAAAACAATTTTGTTTAAAAAACACTATCAAGAAAAGCAAGCTTTAGATAAAGAAGATGTTTATTTATTAATTGATTTGATAAAAGAAGTAAAGCAAAATTATAGAGATATTTATGTGTGTGGAACAAGTATTTTTAGAAAATTGAATGATGAAGAAAGAAAAGAATTTTTAGATATTTTTAAGAGGGAAACTGGTTGTGAATTTCATATTATAGTTGAAGAAGAAGAAAATCATTTGACAGTTGAAGGTGCGACAAGATTTGTTCATGATAAAGTGTGTGTTATGATTGGTGGTGGTGGCTCTACCGAGATTGCTATTTATGAGGACAAAATTATAGAGGAAGCAAATACATCAATTGGTGTTATCGATGTAGTAAATGCTTTTCCAGATTTAGCAGAAGATATTGCTTCTACATCTTTAGAAGAGGTTATGGCTTATATTAAGGAAAGACTAAAATTGCCTAAGTTAAAGGCCGATACTTTGATTTTGGCTGGTGGTGGCCATGAAAAATTTGCTAGAGAATCTGGCATCACTTATGAAAGTAATAAAGTTTATCAAGATAATCAAGCACCAATTATGATGGATATTGATACAAGAAGAAAAGATACAAAACAATATTTTGAGGAGATTTCTCTTGATAAAATAAGAGAGAATTCTAATGACCCTGCTTGGTGGGATGCAACACGGGCTATGTGTGCTTTTGCTTTAGTAGTAGCAGAAGCAATTGAAGCAAAAGTGATTATCCCAACTGATATTTCCATGACTTATGGTATTGTCGAAAATATTGATAAGGTAAATAAACTATGATATAATTGGCATATTGTGGGGGATTTTCATGATTACAGCAAGCGATAAGCTAAAAGTTACTCAATATGTTATGCAACATGCATCTGGTGACCTTTATTATGAAGATTTTAAAGAATTTATAAATAAGAAAAAGTGTTCTGATATTGATTTATTCTCTTTTTTTGTTTTTAATTGTGAAAATTATTTGCAGCATCAAATGGGAACTTATAAATCCTTTGTTAAATACATTGAGTTAATTGGCATTTTTATTCAAGTTATTGCTCAAAATAAAATGGAAGTTAATAAAGATTTGTTAGAGAAAGTTTTTCATTTAAAAGAAAAGGTAGATAAACTTGAGAGTATAGACTATGCTCGTCAAAAAGAAGAATTGCAAGAAATTGGCACTTTTATAGAAGAAAATTTTGCTACTATTTTATCGCAAGAAGAAGTTATATTAACAAAAGAAGATTGCGTGATAAAACAAATGAAAAAAACTTTACAACATCAAGAGCAAACTATTTCTATGCAAAGCCAAGATTTAGAAAAGAAAAAGCAAAAGATAGAAGAACAACGAGAAAAATTACAAAATTTAAGAACTCAAAAATTAGAATTAGAAAATACCGTTCAGGAATTAGAAAGCACTAAAAAATATTTAGAAAGATTGCTAGAAGAATATCGGGAAAAACTAAGTGTTAATGAAGAATTAGTAAATGAATTAAAAGAAAAAGTGCTTCATTTAAATTCTAAGCTTTCTTCTTTAGATAAAAAATATCAAGATTTAGAAAGTAAAATTAGAGTATTAGAACAGGAATTACAAGATAAAGAAGAAAGTCTTTATAGTGCAAGCACTCGTTTAGAAAATAGTTCGAATATTGATGCGATGCTTCGAAGCGAATTAGAACAAGCTTTGGCTAGAATAAGAGTTTTAGAATGTGAGAATGAAAAAAGAGCAAATATAGAAAAAATTGATGAGATTATTTTGAAAAATTTGTATCTTACAGGACATCATATTTTGGATTTAAAAAATATTTTGAAACTTCAAGGTTTTTCTTTAACTTTTGAAGAAGTTGTGGAACGGATTAAATTTTTAAGTTTGCAATTTTCCATTGACTCTTATGTCGAAAATGGTTTGTTTTACTATAAAATTTCTTCACCTGGTTTAAAGAAAGGAACTACTTATGATTTAAGATTAGTTAACTTAGAAAATCTAAATCTTCTTTTGGTCGCAGATTACCATCTTGGAGAACATGCTTATTCACAATTTGAAGTTTTTGCTTCTATTTTAGATTATTGTAAGCAAGAGCATATTCGCAATGTCATTCATTTAGGAGATTTCTTTGATTTTAATCGTTATGCTAAAACGCCTTACACTTATGAAAAATTTTTAAAATATCAAGAATTAGTAGCACAAATTATTGAACAATTACCTTTTGATAGTCAAGTAAATCATTTGGTTTTAGGCGGTAATCATGATGAAGACCATCTTAACTTAGGTGTGGATTTACTAAAACATTTTACCACCGAAAGACTGGATTTTAGTTTTCTTGGTTATCAAAATAGTATGCTTAATATTTCTTATCATGATACAACAGTAGGCCGCTTTTTACTTAGTCATCCTTATAGACAAGTAGAGAGAAAAGATTTAGGACGGACAGTTAGTCGAATTATTTTTAAAAATCAAATGAAATATAAACCAGATTTTACTTTTTTTGGACATCATCATGCCAGTTTTCTTGATATACAAAATAAATCATGTATTGTGCCATCTCTTACTTTAGACCGCATTTACAATGGAGCTTGGCATGTTACATTGAATTTTAAGGATTCTTATCTTCATCAATTGTCTTTTAAACCACTAATTTTAGAAAGAAAACTGATTCCAACGACGGAAATTTTATGTCAAGTTTCTAAACGCTGAGAATTTCGTAAAATAATTTTGACAAATTGATATTTTGTGTTATAATTAGATAGACAGATTTAAGTGGGCATAAAACTTCCCACTTTTATTATTATTTTAAAGAGGTGTGTATGAAAAAAAGTTTAGAAGAATTAGAAAAATTAATTAGAGAAGCGCTTGAAGAAAAAGAAATAATTGTTGATAGCGTCACATATGAAAAGAATAGTGGGAACTATAATGTTTTATCGGTTGTACTTGATAAGCTCGGCGGAATTGATTTAGATACGGTTGTAGAAGCAACTAATATTATCAATCCCATTGTAGATAAGTATGACTTAACCGATGATTCTTATATTTTAGATGTGACAAGCAAAGAAAGAGGGAAAGAAAATGAATAGTGAAGAATTTATTAAAGCAGTTAAAAATATTGTCAAAGAAAAAGGAATTAGTGAAGATGTCGTATTCGAGGGCATGGAACAAGCTTTAACAACTGCTTACAAGAAAAACTTTGATTCCAAAACAAATGTTAGAGTAGATATCAATCGCGAAACAGGTGAAATTAAAGTTTATTCTTATTTAGTTGTTGTTGATGATGTAGATTTTGGTAGTGAAGAAGTAGACGAAGAGGGTAATGTTGTTAAAATACCTCCTAAAATTAATCCTGATGCGCAAATTATTTTAGAACAAGCTGAGGAAATGGTGCCAGGTATTAAAGTAGGAGAAACTATTGAAAAAGAAGTTACTCCTAAAGATTTTGGTCGTGTTGCAGCATCTACTGCGAAACAAGTGTTAACCCAAAGAATAAGAGAAGCTGAAAAAAATAGTTTAATCCTCGAATTCCAAGACAAAGAAGGAGAAATGTTACTAGGGCTTGTTGCTATGGAAGATGCTCGTAATTATTTCATTGATTTAGGGAGAACAAGAGGTATTTTACCAAAAAGTGAAATTATTCCAGGGGAAACAATTAAGATGGGTTCTAATATTCGAGTTTATGTAACAAAGATTGAAACCAATTCAAAGGGACCTTTAATTCTTTTATCAAGAAAGCATTATGGTTTTGTAAGACGTCTTTGTGAACTTGAAATTCCCGAGCTTCAAGATGGAACTTTAATTATGCATGCTTGTGTAAGAGAAGCTGGTATTCGTAGTAAAGTAGCTGTTTCATCTACTAATGATAGAATTGATGCGATAGGTACTTGTATTGGTGAGCGAGGACATCGTTTAGGTAGTATCCTAAAAGAATTAAATGGTGAAAAATTAGATTTTGTTTTATATAGTGATGATGCCGAAGAATATATTAAGAAAGCTTTAACACCAGCGAAGAATGCGATTGTAAATATTACTGATTCAGTAAAAAAAGAAGCTTTAGCAGTTGTTTCTAATGAGGAACTTCCTCTTGCTATTGGTAAAGGGGGAAGCAATATAAGACTTGCTAGCCGTCTTACTAAATATAAAATTAATATTAAGACTATGGAACAAATTAATGCTGAGGGAAATAAATAGCCTAAGGAGGAGAACTCATGAAACTAAAAAAGATTCCTATGCGTACTTGTGTTGTTACCAAAGAAAAATGTGAAAAAAAAGATTTGCTTCGTATTGTTAGAACACCAGAGGGTAAAATTATCGTTGATTTAACCGGAAAAGCCAATGGTAGAGGAGCTTACTTAAAAAAAGATGCGGAAGTAATAAAAAAAGCCCAAGCAAGTAAAATATTAGAAAGAGTATTAGAAGTTGCAATTGACGATAGTGTTTATGAAGATGCTTTAAAAAATTGTGAGTAAGGAGTAATAAGAATGGATAATAAAACAGCTTTAAAATTTATTTTAGCCACTGATAAGTTATTAAATGATTTTGGAAATTTAACAAGAAACCCAGATCCAAAAGCAAGAAATATTCAAAGAGCTAAAATTGATGCCGAAAAACATAAAATGCAAAGGGTATGTTATGACCCATATCTTTTTGCTAGAACAACTCTTGGTTCAGATAAAATGGAATATACTTGTTTAATATGTGGTAAAGTAATTGGGGGTACTACTTTAGGTCATGTTGTGAATTTATCAGAAAATGGTTTAATTGAAGGCGATGATGTAGAAAGTTATGCTGTAGAGCAATTAAAAAAATATTTGATGATGACTCCACCATTAAGTGAAGTAGAAATAAGAGATGCTTTAAGAAATGATTTAATTGATTTTGCAAGACAAAGATAAGAAAGGAGAGGATTTTATGACAGTTAAAGAATATGCAACTGATGTGAATTTAAGTGTCGCTGAAATATTAAAAAAATGCGATGATTTAGGAATTGAAGTAAAATCAGGAGAAGATATACTTACTGACGAAGAAATTATTTCTCTTGATAATGCGATTAATTTAATTACAGAAGATGAAACATTTGAAGAAGAAGATGCGATTGAAGAAGTAGTTGATGCGATTGTTGAAGCAAGTAATATTACTAAAAATATGAACACAACAGATAAAAAGCAAAAATTAAAGAAAAAGAAAGACCAAGTAGAAAGTAAAGATTATAGTCATCTAAAAAAGGAAATGTATAAAAATAAAAATAAACTTATGAAAAATAGTAAAGATGACAATATTATTCTTTTCCATGATGGCATGAGTGTAGGAGATTTAGCTTCCGAACTGAATGTTAGTGGAACAGATATTATTAAAAAACTTATGACTTTGGGATTAATGATTTCTCTTAATCAACCCATTGATTTTGAAAATGCGGAAATTGTAGCTTTAGAATATAATAAAACGCTAAAAAGAGAAGAAACCCAAGACGTTTCCAATTTTGAAGAATATGAAATTGTGGATGATGAAGCAGATTTAATCCCTCGTCCTCCGATTGTAACGATTATGGGACATGTTGACCACGGGAAAACTACTTTACTTGATTATATCCGTCATTCTCATGTTGCAGCAGGAGAAGCAGGAGGAATTACTCAACATATTGGTGCTTATCAAATTGATACAAATGGACATAAAATAACATTCATTGATACGCCAGGTCATGCAGCATTTACCGAAATGCGAGCTAGAGGAGCTAGCGTAACAGACATAGTTATCATTATTGTTGCTGCTGATGACGGGGTTATGCCTCAAACAAAAGAAGCTGTAGAGCATGCATTAAGTGCCAAAGTTCCTATTATTGTAGCTGTCAATAAAATTGATAAACCAGATGCGAACCCTGAACGTATTAGAACTGAAATGGCTGAAGTAAATATTACCCCTGAAGAGTGGGGTGGGAATGTTCCGTTTATTGATATATCAGCACAAACGGGAGAAGGTATTGATAAACTTTTAGAAACAATTTTGGCAATTAGTGAAGTATCAGAACTAAAAGCAAATCCAAAAAGATACGCCGTTGGTTCGGTTATTGAATCACGTCAAGATAAAAATGTTGGTGGCGTTGCAAGCTTACTTATTTTAAACGGTACTTTAAGACTTGGTGACCCTGTTGTCGTTGGTACTGCTTATGGTAAAGTTCGAACGATGAAAAATGATTTAGGCGAAAGTGTTTTAGAAGCTGGGCCAGGTATGCCGGTAGAAATAACTGGTTTATCAGAAAATCCAAGTGCCGGTGATAAATTTATGGCTTTTGAAACCGAGAAAGAGGCAAAGGAAGTTGCCCTAAAAAGAGCACTACATGCTAAGGAAAATAAATATAAGAAAGATGTTATTTCTCTAGATGATTTATTTAATAAAATTAATAGTGGTCAAAAAGAGATTAATGTTATTTTAAAAGCTGATGTAAGAGGTTCAGAAGAAGCAGTAAAAAATAGTTTGCTTAAAATCGATGTGGAAGGCGTTAAAATTAATGTAATTCGTTCGGGTATTGGTACGATTACGGAAAGTGATATTGTCCTTGCGAATGCATCTAATGCGATTATTATTGGCTTTAATGTTAGCCCATCTAATGTGACCAAAGAAATGGCTAAAGAATATAATGTAGATATTCGCCTTTATACAATTATTTATAAATGTATCGAAGAAATTGAACTTGCAATGAAAGGTATGCTTGACCCAGAATATGAAGAAAAAATTCTAGGTAATGCCGAAATTCGTAAAATATTTAAATTTTCTAAAGTTGGTAATATTGCCGGTTCTTATGTATTAGATGGTGTGATTAAAAATAATGCTAAAGTTCGTTTAATTCGTGATGGCGTTATTGTCTATGATGGAACAATAGCTAGTGTTCAAAGAGAAAAAGATAGTGTAAAAGAAGTGAAAAAGGGATATGAATGTGGAATTACTTTAGATAACTTTAGCGATATTAAAGTTGGCGATGTATTAGAATGCTATGAAATGGTGGAGGTCAAAAGATAATGCCTAGTCATAAGATTGCGAAAATATCTAGCGATATTGCAAGAGTAATAAGTGAAATCATATTCACTGAAGCGAAAGATGAACTTTTAAAATCTATTACGATTACAGGTTGTAAAGTATCTAGAGATTTAAGTTATGCGAAAGTATACTTTACTTCCTTAAGTAATCTTGATAAAAAGAGTTTAGTAAAAGAAGTAAATGAAGCAAGTTCCTTTATAAGAGGCGAACTAGCCCAAAGATTAGAGCTTCGTCATACACCAATTTTAGAATTTGTCTATGATGATTCTATTGAATATGCAGAAAATATAGAAAATATTATCAAAGAAATTAAAGAAAAGTGATGAGTATGGATAGAAAATTAACAATATTGACGGGAAAATTTACTCCTGAAGAAGAGTACTTAATTTTAAGAAAATATCCTGATAAAAAAGAAGATTTAGATTTTTTTAGAGAAGCGAACTATTTTCAAATTCATAAATTATATTTCCAAGGATTTTTTCAAGGATATGTCGTGCTATTTTTAGGACACAATTCTTTAAATACCAATGATGTTTCTATTGAAGATATTGGTTATCTTCGAAATGAAGATTTATTAAAACCACTTATGTATACTTTACTATTAAGAATTAAAGAACATAAAGTACTTTCATTCCCTTTAGAAGATTTTTATTATGATGTAGATAAATTTGAGGAAAAATATCGAGAAATTTTTGCAGAATTGGATTTTCAAGAAATTAAGAGGGAACCGTGTCGGGCATAATTATTGTAGATAAACCTAAAGATTTTACTTCTAGAGATGTTGTTAATATTATTTCTCGGGAATTACACGAAAAAAAAGTAGGTCATACAGGGACATTAGACCCACTTGCAACAGGTGTTTTAGTAGTTTGTGTTGGTAAATATACAAAGCTTGTTGATATGCTTTCTTCTTTAGATAAAGAATATATTGCCGAAGTTAAACTAGGTCTTGAAACGGATACTCTAGATATTACGGGAAATGTAGTAAAAAAAGAGGAAGTTCATTTAACTAAGATGGAAATTCTAAAAGCTTTTTCTAAATTTACAGGGGAATACTTGATGGAAGTGCCCAAATATAGTGCGGTAAAAGTAAATGGGAAAAAGTTGTATGAATATGCTAGGGAAGGAATAGATGTAAAATTACCAGTAAAAAAAGTTCATGTTTATGAATTAGAATTACTTTCCTTTTATCATGATACTATTAGTTTTCGCACTAGAGTGGAAAAAGGAACATATATCCGTAGTTTAATTCGCGATATCATGAAATATATGGGTGTGGTTGGAACCATGAGTAATTTAATTCGGATTAAACAAGGTAATTTTAAAATAGAAGGTGCTTGTTCAATAGATGATATTAAAAATCATCAATTTAAATTATTGCCAGCAAAAGATGTTCTTGATATTCCTGTTTATCATTTAAATGATTTAGAGTATGAAAAGGTGAGACATGGAAGTAAAATGTATTTTGATAATTCAGAAGATATGTTACTGCTTCTTTATCAAGATAAGGAAGTTGCTATTTATAGAAAAGATGAAAAATTATATAAGCCCCAAATTATGCTTATATAATATTCATTGCCTCATAGCCAAGCGGTAAGGCAGCGGGCTCTGACCCCGCGATTTCGTAGGTTCGAATCCTACTGGGGCAGCCAATTAGTTATTTAAGCCTGTATTTATGGGCTTTTTATTTTTCCCAACACACATCTAAACACACTGTTTGAAAATATAATTAAAAATAAATAAAGTATAGCTCTACAAAAGAACTATCTTCATTAGGTCGTATTTTATTTAACAAAAAAGGTACCATCAATATGATACCTTTATCAAATTCTCGGCAAATGCCGAATGTTCGCTAGGAACTCAATTACGTAATTGTTTAAATTACGATAATAATATATCATACTGTATTCGTTTTGTCAAATTCAAAAAACTTATTCAAAAAACTTATTTTGTTAAATAATTTTTATTTGCTTCATCTGATAAAATTATGTTGTAAAATAAAATAAGGATAGCACTTTATTAAGTACTATCCTCGCTGGGTCGTATAGACCTTTGATTAACAAATGGAGCGATAAGCTCTTTGTTAGATATATTTTACATTATTTTGAGTTAAATGTCAATGTAAATTTGTTCTTAATCTCCTCGTCTAATTTATTCATAATCTGATTTGAACATTTAACTCTTCCTATAATATCATATTCATTTACTGGTAAAAATATTCTTTCTTTTGAAATAGTTGTTATTAAACTACAACAGGCAAAGGTGCTTTTTACATTACTTTTATAATATGATAATAATGTATTTAATTTATTGAGTTTAGTACTTTCTTTTGCGGTGAGTATTTCATCGTTATCTATTTTATCTTTTAGCGGTTTAAACTTATTTTTGATTCTTTCTATCAACATATCTATTATTAATGTGCCTAGATATGTGTTAAATTTACTTGGCTTAGATGTTAATGGTATAACTGTTAAAATATTATTTCTTGGATTATCATAATTATTTAAAACTATTGCAAAATGGATTTGAGACATTTCTGAACCTATACCAATTCCAAAATCAACTTTCACTATTGTACCACGTTGATAAGTTCTAAAAAGTGGTGTTTGGGTGTCTAGTGGATTTAGCAGTTTTTGCTCTAAAACAGTTGCCTCATCGTTTAACAATTTTGATTTTTTCAGTAACCATTCATCTAAGTAAGAAAATTTATATGGTAGTTGTTTTTTTACAATTGTCTGAAAGTTATTATAAGATAAATCTAATCTTATTCTTTCATTTATATTATTTTCAATTTCTGTATTCAATACCTATCACTCCTTTCCATATTTCTTTGTTTTGTTTAAACATATTGTTTCTTCTTTTTTAAAATAAAAGCAAATAAGTGGGTTGCTGTTTTGTATATAACCATTATAACGAAAATACATATGTTCGTCAAGGGAAATATTTAAAAAACTAAACTTTTTGTTTAGTCTTAAACGATATCATCAATATATCTTTTTAATTCTTTGGCATTTGGCCCAAAGATAATCTTTAATTGATTATCAATTTCAACAATACCTTTGGCACCCAATTTTTCAATTGCCTCTTTATTAACAATACTGACATCTTTTAAAATTACTTTAAATCTACTCATATTTGCTTCGGCACTAACAATGTTGTCTTTTCCTCCTAAATAAGTAATCAGTTTGTTAGCTTCGATTCTAAAATCTCTTCTTGTCAGTTTAATTACAATTAAAAGCACAAGAATTAGTACAATTGCAATAATTAAATATTGTAACCATGTATCCATTTTTAATCACCTATTATTATTATACTATAAATTTTGGTATAAATAAAGAATTTTGTCCACATAATAAAATTAAGGAATGGTGAAAATGAAAAAAATACTTTTAATGATTGGTTGTTTGCTTATGGTCGTAGGTTGTTCTTGTTCTAATGATAAGGCGGCTGATGCAGTAGAAAAATACTTAAATGATTATAAAGGACTTAGTGATACTGTTTTAAAAGATATTGACGATTTAGTAGAAGGGGAAGATTTAACCGATAAAGGAAAAGAAACTTATAAAGAAGTTTTAAAAAGACAATATCGGGATTTAATTTATACGATAGAAAATGAAGATTATGATGGAGATACGGCAAAAGTTACAGTAAAAATTACTGTTTATGATTTATATAAAGCACAAAAGGATGCTAGTGAATATTTAAGTAATCATCAGGATGAGTTTTTAACGGATGGAGAATATGATAATGATTTATATATGGATTATAAACTAGAGCAAATGCGCGATATGAATGATACAGTATCTTATAATATTGTATTTAATGTTACCAAGACCGATGGTAAATGGTATGTAGAACAACCAAGTGATGAAGTGTTAGAGAAAATTCATGGTGTTTATAATTATGAGGAGGATTAATTCCTTCTTTTTGTTTACTTTAAATTTTTTTTACTATATAATTAAGAGGGTGGGTATTATGTTTCGTCAATTATTTAGTTCAGTAAAATTAGATTGTTTAGAAGCTAATTATTTAAAGCAAATGGATACATTTAATAAAGATGTTCTTTTAAAAATATTTACAAATCCAAATTATAAAAAGTTAGATAGTGAGATAAAAGAGCAAATTTTAAAAGCAATTGATGTGCTTGTGCATCTTATAGGTATAGATTTTATGGATAAAAAGGATATTTTGGATAATTTTCTTACTTTATTAAATCAAGAAAGTGAAAATCCAAACTTTAAAGAGTATATTCGTTTGTTTTGTGCTTATCCGATGTTTTTATTTCGAAATCAATTTGATTTAAAAGAACTTTATCAAATAAATGACCAAGAATTTATAAAATATTTATGGGTTGAAGTTGCTTTTTGTCTAGAAGATGTTAATTTTTGGGCAAATGCAGAATATGAAAAACTTGTCAGAAATCCTAAATTAAAAGAACTTAATTTAACAGAAGTTGTTGTAAATGGACTTGTGAATACTTTTTTGGGGCGAGCTTTTTTAATTGAAAGTATTTTACTTTTGTTATCGTATAATGAAGATTATTCTTGGCTTATTTTAAAGTTATTTCAAGCTCCAACATCTAAACATATAGAACTTGTATTAAAACTAGTTAATGATGAAGAAGTGGCAGAAAGTAGTCATATAGAAGAAATGATTGATATGATTTATGAGGCACCTTTAGATGAATTAAGAGAAATGGAATTTAAGATTACTCATGAATTAATTTATAAAGAAATGACTTTTAAAGATGCTTGTCAAAAATATTTTAAACAAGCGATGGAGTTATTAGATGAAAGTGAACAAATGAAGTCTACTACTCTTGTTAGAGTTCCTATTTACAGGCGAAGATAAACAAACCTTTTGTGTTTGTTTTTTCTTTTTGGCATATATTTGTATTAGGGGTTTTATGAATCATTTTGTTTATAACGCGTTAAGTGCATTATCTTATCATATTAGTAAAAAATCTTTTTTAGTGGCAAAGAAGTGGTATGCTTTAGGGTTATTTTCCGAAGTTATCGCTATTTTTTCTTTATCCGAATTTAAAGAATTATCAAAAGAAAATCAAAGAAAAATATATAATAAAATTAATGAACTGCGAGTTTCTACAATGGATTTAGAAGAAAAGAAAAAGTGGCTTTTGGTATGCAAAGAACAATTAGAAAGTCTTTGCTTAGAAGAAAATCCATCTTTAGTTCGAAGAAAATTTAAAAATAAGCGTAAAGAATAGTGTTTCAGCATTGTTCTTTTTTTCATTTTTCGTTATAATGATTTAGGAAGTGTAGGAAATGAAGAAAATATTTTTAAGTTTATTATCGTTGATTTTAGTAAGTGGTTGTACGAATCTGAATTTAGAACCATCTAATTCTAGTGAAAGGGAAGAAAGTGCTTTTACACCAAGTAGTGATGAGTTAGTCGCACATTTTATTGATGTAGGACAGGGTGATGCTAATTTTATTGAACTGCCAAATGGAGAGACAATGCTTATTGATGCTGGTATTGCGAGTACCGGTGATGATATTGTAGAATACATTGAAAACTTAGGATATGATACAATTGATTATGTTGTTTCTACTCATCCGCATGCTGACCATATTGGCGGAATGGCTGAAGTAATAGAAGCTTTTGATGTTGATGCTATTTATATGCCTAAAGCAGTTAGTACAAGTAAAACTTATGAAAATTTGCTTGAGACCATTCAAGATAAAGGCCTTAGTATTAAAACAGGAAAATCCGGGGTAAAAGTATTAGATGAAGATAACCTAGATATTGTGATGGTTGCTCCAAGTAGTGATGATTATTCTAATTTAAACAATTATTCAATTGTTCTTAAAATTACTTATGGGGATGTATCATTCCTTTATACGGGTGATGCCGAAGAAGAAAGTTTAGAGGAAATTACCAGTGATATAAAAGCTGATGTTTTAAAAGTTGGACATCATGGCAGTGATACAAGTACGAGTGAAGAATTTTTAGAGAAGGTAAACCCACAATATGCAGTGATTAGTGTAGGAGAAAAAAATAGTTATGGTCATCCAGCAGCGAGTACTATAGAATTGTTACAAGAGTATACCAACAATATTTATCAAACAGATTTAAATGGGACAGTTGTCATATCTACGGATGGCGTTAATATAAATGTAAAAACAGAAAGGTGATAA
>CALWAA010000002.1 GCA_944372725.1 uncultured Bacilli bacterium
ACTAAGGACGAGTTTTACCCGCGGTACCACCTTAATTCATGATTTTATTCATGCTCTTTACTCAATAACGGCGAGTGGCCGTTTAAACTCCAGAGTCATCTTCCATATTACTTTATGTTTATTTCCATCAACCATAAACTTTCTATATTAAAAATAATATGTACTCATTCCTTCAACATTTAACTCTTTCATTATATTATATGTAAGTCCTAAATGTCAAGTTTGTGAGAAAAAATATTTGCAACTAATTTGCCGATTGCTATTTCATCTTTTAGAGGGATATCATTATACATAATAATTAAGCCAATACTATCATTTAAAGAAATAATAGGAATAAAGGCAAAATTACCATTTAAAGTGTATTCATCAATCACCAATGTTGTATTTTCTTTGCTTTTAATTTCTCGCTCTTCTATCATATTTAAAAACTCTTCATTTAATAAATGTCCTTTTAAATCAGCATTTAAGCCAGCTTGGGCAAGTATTTTTTCTCTGTCTGTTATTATTATTTTATAGTTAAAAGTATTATAGATAAGCTCACATAAATTATTTGCTAAATCACTACTTGTCGTCATGCGATAATACTTTTTTAATATAATACTATCATTATCAATAAATATTTCGATATTTTCTCCATCTCTAATTCCTAAGTTTCTTCTTATTTCTTTGGGTATTACAATTCGGCCTAATTCATCAATTCTTCTTACTACTCCGGTAGATTTCAAATTTTACAACTCCAATCTAATATTAATATTGGCGTTATTAGAGAAAATATACAAAAAAGATTTTGAATTTAAAATTGAAAGAAATTGTTATTTAGTGTAAAATTAGAATAGGTTAATCTATGAATTAAATAATGTCTCCGTTAAACTTTAACAACGGTTGGGCTAACGTGTTCTATGTGCGGTCGGATGGCAGCCTCGACGCACCGCGCGTGTATTGGACCGTTAGTGGTGTGCGCCCAGTTATTAATTTACGTGCTGACGTTACTATTTCTGGAGGAAATGGTACAGCAAATAATCCTTATCAAATTGGTAAATAATATGTAATTTAAAGCAACTTAAAAAGCATCAATTAGTTGGTGCTTTTTCGTTGGAATTATTTCCCGGGAAATAATCTTCTTTGATTAATTCTAAGACGGGTACAAAAGTATATAGGAAATGCTTATCATTTGGTTTTAACATAAGTGTTATTTTAATTCTTTTATTTTGATAGGCAAATTTTAAGTTTGGATTAATATTATAGCTTTCTAAGAATAGTTTATCTGCTTTAGTATGACTTGATAATTCTTCGGGAAGTTCTACTTCTACGAACCTTTCTGTTTGGGTTACTCTAGTAATATTTAGAGACCTTGCTAGTTTTTCAAACCATTCTTCATACATGTAAATAATCATAGTTTCATCTACTTTACCAAAACGGTCTTCTAATTCTTCTTTTACTTTCTTTAAGCTTTCTAAAGAGTCAACTTCATTGATTTTTTGGTGAATTTCAATTTTGATTTCATCATCTGTTGTGTAATCATCAGAAATATGAGTACTTACATCAATTAAAGATTGTTTATCATCTTCTTTTGGTACTTCTTCCCCTTTTAATCTTTTCATTTCATCTTCAATCATTTGCATATATAAATTAATACCGACTGAATCAACAAAACCTGCTTGTTCACTTCCTAAAATGTCTCCTGCTCCTCTTATGGCTAAATCACGCATAGCAATACGATAACCACTTCCTAGTTCTGTAAATTCTTTTATTGCATCTAATCTTTTAATTGCTATATCATTTAACATTTTGCTTTTATCATATAATAAGTAAGCATAAGCTATTTTGTTAGAACGTCCTACTCTTCCTCTTATTTGATATAACTGAGATAAACCAAATCTATCGGCATTATAAATAATTAAGGTATTAGTGTTTGGAATGTCTATTCCTGTTTCAATAATTGTAGTACATATTAAAATATCGTATTTAAAATCAATAAAATCTTGCATGACATCTTCTAGTTCTTGTTTGTTCATTCTTCCATGAGCACTAATAATTCTTGCTTCGGGAACAAGTGATTTAATATGACTAACAACACTATCCAATTTTTCAATATTATTATAAAGAATAAATATTTGGCCTTTTCTTGCTAATTCTTTATAAATTGCATCTTTTATAATTAAATCATTTTCTTCTAAAACATAGGTTTGAATGGGATATCTATTTACTGGTGGCGTATCAATAATTGATAAATCTCTTAATCCTGACATTGCCATTTTCATCGTTCTTGGGATTGGTGTTGCTGATAAAGTAAGAACATTGACATCTGTCTTTAATTTTTTGATTTTTTCTTTGTGAGTTACGCCAAAACGTTGTTCTTCATCAATCACTAGTAAGCCCAATTTTTTAACATGAATATCATCACTAAGTAGTCTATGAGTTCCAAAGACGATATCGATAGTGCCTTTTTCTAGCCCTTCTAAAGTCCGTTTTGTTTCTTTTGGAGAAGTAAAACGATTTAAGAGAGCTATTTCAATAGGATAATCTTTGAAACGCTCTAAAGCATTTTTATATTGTTGATTAGATAAAATGGTTGTTGGACATAAATATAATACTTGATAATTATTTAGTACTGTTTTAAACATAGCTCGGAATGCTACTTCCGTTTTACCAAAACCTACATCGCCACATAATAGTCTATCCATGGGAACTTTGTCTTTTAAATCAATATCTATTTCTTTAATGGCTTTATCTTGGTCTTTTGTTGGTGTATATGCAAAACTACTAGCAAAATCACGTTCCATATCATAAGTTTGATAGGCAGTTCCTTTTAGAGCTCTTCTTTCGGCATATAGTTTTAATAGTTCTTCAGATATATCTTTTATTTTCTTTTCTACAGCTCGTTTGGTTTTGGCCCAACTAGTAGAATTTAATTTATTTATTTTAGGTTTAAAGCCATCTTTACTAGTATATTTTAGTATTGTATTCATTTTTTCTACCGGAACATATATTTTGTCATTATCAGCATAAAGTATTTCAATATAATCTTTTGCTAATCCTCTTTTGGTTAGTGTTTTAATGCCATTATATATTCCAATTCCATGGGCCATATGAACAACATAATCCCCTTTATTTAGGGAGTTCAAATCTTTTATTTTGCTACCAATTTTGTAGGAATTACGGTATTTTATTGGTTCAGTTCGCACTTGTTCAATATCATTTTCGCTTATTACAACAGTTTTATCTATTATAAATCCTTTCGATAAATATTTATTTTCAATCGTTATGGGAACAGTGATTAATTCTTTTATTATCTTTATTTGACTTTCTTTACTTAAATAAAAGATAATTTTATAACCTTGTCTGTACCATATTTCTGTTTGCTCTTTTAATTTTTCAAAATTAGAATGAAAATTTGGTATTTCTTTCGTAGATAAATTAAGTATATTGGCTTCTTTTTTATAATTATTAATAAAATCAATATATATATTTTCCTTTGGATTTATCTCATCTAAGCTAAACATAAACTTCGTATCTTGAGGAAGGTCTTTAGAAACACGATATTCAAACATTTCTTCTTCTAGTTTTTCATAGTTAGCTTTTATTCGTGCTTCATCAATTGTTATTACAATAGCATCTTTCGCATAATCCAGTAGACATGATTTTTTATCTGTTTTAATTTCACCATTGGCTATTAATTTAATTTCATTTACTTCTTTAATAGACATTTGCGTTGATTCATCAAAATATCTAATGGATTCAATAACATTTCCAAAGAATTCTACTCTAATGGGATGTTCTTCTAATGTTATGAAAATATCAATAACAAAACCTCTTACGGCATATTCACCTGTGGTTGTTACAATTGTATCTTTCTTATAATCTAATTTATCTAGTATTTCAATTAATTTTTCACGATTAATTTCATCACACTTTTTTAAGATAATGTTCATTTTTTCTTGAACTTGTTGGTCAGTTAAAAATTTTAGATAACCCATTAAATTCGTAACAACAATTCCTTTTTTGGTTTTTAAGGCTTCTATTGTATCTATTCTGGTGGTTTTTAGTTCTGGTGATATTGCTAAAGCTTCGCTTGTTATAAAATCATCCATGGGAAAAAGATAAGTATTTTTTTCATAATTTCCTATTCCAGTAAAAAAGGTGTTAGCTTCGTATAATGTACTTAATAGAACAATAATATTTTTCTTTTTTTCTTCAAAAATTTTAGACACGTAAAGATAGGCTAACTCATGTGTTAACCCTGTTATAGTTAAATTATTGTCATATTTAAAATATTTATCTAAAAAGTCCATAATTAATTCTTCCTATTATATTTATTCATGGTGGCATCTAGGCCTTTAGTAATAAAAGAGATGATTATATCATCAAGGGTTGGGTATAGTTTTTCAAATATTTCTAATTCTTCTTTCGTGAATTTACCTAAAACATAATCTTTAGTATCAATAGCTTTATTATTAGAAATACCTATTTTTAGCCTTGCAAAGTTATTATTTCCAAGACGTTCAATAATGGATTTAATACCATTATGACCACCAGTGCTACTATTTATTTTTAGTCGATAAGTTCCTACTGGTAAATCTAAATCATCATGAATCACTAAAATGTCTTCTAAATTTATTTTGTAAAAATTTACAAATTCTATTAAGGCATTTCCTGATAAGTTCATGTAAGTTTGTGGTTTTATTAATAATATTTTTTCGCCATTTACTATTGTTTCAGTGTATAGTGATGAAAATTTACTTTTCCAATTATCTGTATTTGCAAAGTGGTCTAATGTCATAAAACCTATATTATGGCGAGTATTTTGATATTCTTTCCCAGGATTTCCTAGGCCAACAATTAATTTCATTTTCTCACATCCTTAAATATATTTTGATATGTTTTCATATCTCGATTAATTAGCATAGATTTTATCTTAACACCTATCTGGGCGTTTTTCTTCATTTTGAACAATACCATTATAGCATTTTTATTTAAATTTGAATAAATAAAAATCATTTCTTTGACATGTAATTTATATTGATTAGCAAAATAAAGAATTTCTTCTAATCTTTCAGGACGATGGACTAAATAAAACGTGCCATTATCTTTTAATAAATATTTTACTAAAGCAAATATTTCTTCTAATGTAATCGTAATTTCGTGTCTTGCTATTGCTTTTTGATATTCTTCGTTCATCAATGATGTTTTATTTACTTTGAAAAAAGGAGGATTGCAGGTTATGATATCAAAATTATTTCCCGGGAAATAATTTTTTAAATTTTTGGCATTCATATTTAGCATTTTAATGTTATCTAATTTATTTATTTTAATACTTTTATTGGCTAAAGCACAAATTTCTTGGTCAATTTCTACTCCAGTTATGTCAATATGATGATTTTTACCAATAATTAAAGGTAGTGGCGCATTACCACTACAGATATCTAATAAATTTTTATCACTTTTTTTAATTTCGACAAATTCAGCGAGTAATAGGGAATCTAAGGAAAATTTAAATAATTTGTCATCTTGATAAATTTTTAAATTATAATCGTATAAATCATTTTGTACTTGCATTTTCCTCACCAGCATAAATTTCCACTCTTTCGTTGTTTACTAACACTTTGTAAGAGCGGTTTAATATATCTACATTCACTACAGGACCTTCACCTAATTCTGTTTTTACTATTTCACCTATGTTTGGCAATCCTTCACTACATTTTAGGTATTCTTCGTCTTCATATGTAAGGCAGCATAAAAGTCGGCCACATAAGCCATTGATTTTAGAGGGATTTAAGGCTAGTCCTTGGTTTTTAGCCATATTCATAGATACAGAATCAATATGGTTTAAGAAATTAGCACAACAAATTTTTTGACCACATGTTCCCACTCCACCGATTTCTCTTGCTTTATCTCTAGCACCAATTTGACGTAATTCAATACGGGTACGATAAATAGAAGCAAGACGTCTTGCTAGTTCTCTAAAATCAATTCTTTCATCAGCGAGAAAATTAAATATTAGTTGTTTGCGGTCAAAGGTGTAACTAGCATTAATCATTTTCATATCTAAATTAAGTTCTTTTACTAGTTCTCGACTTTGTTTTAAAGCATTATTGGCATCTCTTAGATTTTTTAAGTGTTCTTCATAATCTTTTTTAGTGGAGATTCTAATAATATCTTTTAATTCATCGATATTTTTTATATTTTCATTATTTATATAACTTACAACTTTACCAAATTGCAAGCCTTTTTCTGTTTCAGTTATTACTGTTACATTAATTGGACAACGAATTTTACTTTTAAAATTATAGATTTTACCATTATCTTTAAAATTTACACCGTATATATAATATCTATCCATGAATATTCCTCATTTCTATCACAAATTTATCTAATAAAAGTTCTATATTTACATTATAACTCAAATCTTGTAAAAATTTTGTAATAATATTTAATTGTTTGATAATTTTATTATTATTTTCTTCTTTATAAACGTATGTTAAGTTTTGTTCATAGTCTTTTTTTATATTTCTTAGAAAATTATGATAAAATATTTCGAAGATTATTTTAAATAGGGTTTCTATTTCTTTTCGTTCTGATATTTTACTTAAAATTAATTCTTTATTATTTATTAAGGATATATCCTTGATTTTATTTAGATAATCTTTAATTATTGTTTGATAATTATTTAATTCTTCGGCAGTAATGTTTAGTTTATCTAAAATGTTATTGCTTTCATAGGTTGCTACTAAAACTTGGCAACGACTTTTGATGGTGGGAATGATTACATCTTTATTATTGGTGATAAAAAAGCCTAAAATTCCCTCAGTTGGTTCTTCGACAAACTTTAACATCGCATTTGCACTACTACCATTTAATTTTTCAGCATTCATAATAATATAGGTATTATATTTACTATAAATGGGTTTCGTTTCAAATGATATTTTTAAGTCTTCTATTTGGCCTTTTTTGATGCTTGTCCCATCTGGTTCAATTGTGATTAAGCTTGGTAAATTATTTTTATTAATCAAATTACATAAATTGCAATTTAAACATTTTTCTTGATATTCTTCTGGACAATTTATGGCTTTTATTAAAGTTTTTAAATCTTCTAATAATTTAGAGGGATTATTTGTTTCAATTAAATAAGCGTGAGCTAACTTTTTCTCACGATATTGTTTATAAATATTTAATAAATTACTATTTACAACCAAACTACCACATCCTTATATTAATAAATACACTGCTACTAAGCCTAATATTCCAGGAGAGCCTAAAAGAGTTACTAATACTATTGTAATTAGATTAATGGGAATAAAAATATTTATGTTGGATAATATTAAATTTAAGGCATAAATACTTACAAAAGCAAAACATAATTTACTTAATATCTTTAATATATTTTTTTTCATATTTTATCACAATAAATTATATGATTTTTGTGATGTTTTATTCTGATATTTTTTTACGGTCTTCTAGAGCTTTTTCTAGTGTAACATTATCTAAATAATCTATTTCAGCACCAATTGGAATACCATAAGATAATCTAGATATTGTAACATCTTTCTTTTCTAATATTTTTTTTATATATAAAGTAGTTGCTTCACCCTCTACCGTTGGTTTTAAAGCTAAAATTAGTTCAGGATGTTCTAATTTTTCTACTCTATTTATTAAACTTGTTAAATTAATATCTTCAGGACCAATATCATCCATAGGAGAAATTAAGCCATTTAGAACATGATATGTTCCTTTAAAAGTACCTGTTTTTTCAAAAGAGAATATGCTTTTATAATCTTCTATTACACAAATGATGTTCTTGTTTCTTCCCTCATCACTACAGATATCGCATATTTCTTTGTCGGTTAGATGCCCACATATTTGACATCTCGTTAAATTTTTTTTAGCGGAAATGATAGAATCACTAAATTCTTTTGCTTCTTCGTCACTAAATTCCAAGGTAGCAATTGCCAGGCGTTCAGCACTTTTCTCACCAATGCCCGGTAATTTTTGAAAATAACTAATTAACTTTTCTAAATCTTTAGGATAATTCATTAGAATAAGCCATTTAATGATGAGCCATAAGCTCCCATTTTATTTTCTACTTCTTGGTCTATTTTTTTGACAGCATCGTTAATTGCTATTTTTATCATATCTTCTAACATTTCTTTATCATCTGGTTCAATTGTTCCTTCAAAAGTTATATTTACTTTTTCGATTTCTTTTTTACCATTCATTTCTACTTTAACCCATTCAGAATTACCTTCAAAAATAGAATTGTCTATTTCTTCCTTTTTCTTCGTAATTTCCTTTTGCATTTTTTGGGCTTGAGCCATTAAATTTTGAATATTCATAACATTCCTTCTTTCTATTCTATTTCAATTTTTTCTTTGTCAAATATATCATAAGCGATTTTTTCAATATTATCAATATTTTTTTCTTCAATATTCTCTTGTTTTGGTTCTTCTATATATTGATATTCATATTTGTTTTTTAAATTTGCAATATATTCCTTTTTTTCTTCATTCCATTTATTTTCTGTTAAAGCAATAAATTTATAACTAGCTTTATATTTGTTATTGAAATTAGTTTCTATTTCATTTAGTTTGTTATTTATCAAGTTTGATGTGCCATCTATTACATTTGTTAAAATAGCTATTTTGTCACTGGCAGCGACTACATTACAGTCTACTACTAAATTTAGTAAGCTTTTATCGTTTAGATTATCTACAAAATCTTTCCATAAATTTTTTATTGTTTGTAAATATTCTTTTTTGGCATTCACAAAACAATTGTTAACTCTAATTTTTATTAATTCAGTATTGATGCTATTAGTCAAAATTATTTCCCGGGAAATAATTGTAGAGTTATTTTCCTTATTTTCACTTGCCACTGCTTCTGGTGTTTGCTCTTTTTTCTCATTTAAATCATGTAAATTATTATTTTGGGTTATTTTTGGTTCGCTATTGGCATTAAAATATTTTAATAAGGTAATTTCTATTAATAAATAAGGGTCAATTGTCATATTCACATAATTAGAAATATCAGCGAGTTCAAAAGCCATTTCTTTTAATTGGTCATAAGTTAGACCAGAATAAGTTATATCTTTTTTAGCATTTATGGCTTCTTCTTCTATTTTTTCAAGCATTTTTTTGATTAAAACTTTATAATCTATTGCTAATTCTTTAAATTTTTTCATCATTGTATCAAAGTTATCCACATTATTTTGAAGTATTAAATGATATAAATCATTAATTTGCTTTTTTGATACAGAGCCAAAGTGTTCAATTACATCATTTATTGTAATCTTTTCAGTTGTACTGGAAAGTTGGTCTAAAATACTTAAAGCATCTCTCATACCACCATCAGAAATATAGGCAATTTCTTCTAAAGCATCATCATCTATCGAAATATTTTCGTTTTTTACGACATATTTTAATCTATTCATGATATCATAAATAGAAATCTTATGGAAATCAAAACGTTGACAACGAGATAAAATGGTAATTGGCACTGCTTCGATGTTGGTTGTTGCTAATATGAATACAACATGTTTTGGTGGCTCTTCTAGCGTTAATAGTAAGGCATTAAAGGCACTTGTGCTAAGCATATGTACTTCATCGATTATGTATACTTTATACTTTGAATATGCTGGTGCTAATTTGATGTTATTAATTATTTCTCTTATTTCGTCAACACCATTATTAGATGCAGCATCTATTTCAATAATATCAGCATTTTCTTTGAAATGTTTACAACTCTCACATTCATTACATGGTCCATCGGACGAAGGATTTAAACAATTTATGGCTTTGGCAAAGACTTTAGCTGTACTTGTTTTTCCGGTTCCTCTTGGGCCTGAAAAGATATAGGCATGAGAAATTTTGTCGTTTTTAATCGCATTTTTTAATATTGAAATCATATAATCTTGACCTATGATATTGGAAAAATTATCTGGTCGATATTTTCGATATAAAACTTTGTAATCCATGAAATCCACCCCATATAATTATATCATACTATTCTATTTCTTGTCTCTTTTCTTTTTAAAAAAGTCTTGCAGAATGCTATAATACATTTGTTTGTTTTCACTTATTTTTATAAAATTTGTCTTATTGTATTCTTTTTTGAAATTTAATTTTTCAAGCAAATAATACACATTTTTTATCCTTGCTTGTTTTATGATTGTTTCACACATAGAACAAGGTTTTAATGTCACATACAAATCACAATCAAATAAACGCCAGTCCTTTAATTTTTTTTCAGCTTTTCTAATTGCCATTATTTCAGCATGGTCTAATACATTATTGTTTTTAATTCTTTTATTAAATGCTTTAGAAATTATTTTGCCATCTTTTACTATTATAGCACTTATCGGAACTTCCTTTTTTTTAGAAGCTTTTTTGGCTAGCTTTATTAGCTGTTTTAAATATTTATCATTCATATATTATCACCCAATAAAAAAGTGCACACAAATAGGGATTGATGTGGCTGCTACCTTCCGGTCCTGACCAAGTTACAATATATTTGTTGCACGTATATAATTTATCATATTTCATTTTAAAATGCAAGCAAAAATTCATTTTTAATGTTTCACGTGGAACATTGTTAGTAATTCGATAATGTTTATACTTATTAAAATTGTTATTAATGTTTAAGTATAATTTAATTTTTTCTATTTGCTATACCAATTTTCATTTTTGATTAACCAAAATAGTTTTTTAGCAAGAGAATTTGTTATTTTGGTATATCAAATTGGCAATTCCAATTATAGTTGGAATCATATAATTTTGATTTTATTTTTGTTTATAGCTTATTCTTAATTATTTTATGCATATTGTTATTTTAACATATAATTTTTTATCAATAATTTAATTAATGTTTCACGTGAAACATTGTTAGTAACTTGATAATTTTTATAGCTAATTAAAATTACTATTAATATTTTAAGCATAATTTGGTTTTTTCTATTTGCTGTACCAATTTTCATTTTTGATTAACCAAAATAGTTTTTTAGCAAGAGAATTTGTTATTTTGGTATATCAAATTGGCAATTCCAATTATAGTTGGAATCTATAATTTTGATTTTTTGTTTGTAGCTTATTTTAATCCTTTTATTCATATTGTTTTTGTCATTTAATTTTTATCCAACAATTTGCTTAATGTTTCACGTGGAACATTGTTGATAACTTTTTTGCTATTTGAACATAGTAGTGCTTCATTATAAAAACAATATTATTTTTCAATATTTTTCATTTAAAATCTATTTTTTAGTTTCACGTGAAACATTTTAGTTTTTCCCCGTTATTTTTAAGTTATCCACATTTTATTTTTAAAACTTTTTTTTATTAAAAATGCTCATAAAAAAAGACTGTTTTAAATATTTCTATTTATTTTACAGTCTTTTAAGTTGCTTTTATAAATGCTTTATTCATTTATATCTGCTTCAGAGGCAACTTCTTCATCTACTTCCAGTTCCTCTTTTTCTACTAAGCTTATTGTTGTTACATATTGTTCATCTTTTAGATTAATTAATCTTACGCCTTGGGTTACACGACCTAAAGTATTAATTTGTTCAAGAGACATTCTCATTGTTGTTCCAGTATTTGTCATAATTACCAATTCTTTATTTTCATCAACAACTTTTACAGAAGCAATATTGCCGTTCTTTTCAGTTATATTAAGCGCTTTTACGCCTTTACTGCCTCGGCTTGTCTCTCTAAAGTCACTAACTAAAGTCTTTTTTCCGTATCCTTTTTCAGTTACCAACAATATTTTATCTTCTTCATTTACTACTTCAGCACAAACACATTTGCCACCATCTAAATTAATTCCTTTTACGCCACTAGCTGTTCTTCCCATCGCTCTTATTTTATCTTCTTTAAATTTAACCATACGGCCACTTTCACTGCCTAATAAGATATAATTTTCACCATTCGTACGTTTAACCGCGATTAATTCATCATTTTCTTTTAAATTAATACATATTTTTCCAGACGTACGTATGTTTGCAAATTCTTCTATGGCTGTTTTCTTAACTAAGCCTTGTTTTGTTACAAATAGTAAGTATTTCGTATCTTCTTTTGAAGAAATACCTAATATTGAGCTTATGGTTTCGTCTTTTTCAATTGGAAGTAAGTTGATAATTGGAAGTCCTTTTGATTGACGATTGAATTCAGGAATTTCATATCCTTTAATTCGATATACTTTTCCTTTATTTGTAAAGAATAATACATGATCATGAGAAGATATATTGATAATTTGCTCGACAAAATCTTCATCATTTGTCGTCATTCCCTTAATTCCCATTCCACCTCGTTTTTGGGTCTTAAATGTATCTGAAGTTGTACGTTTAATATAGCCTTTATTTGTCATTGCAATTAGGACGTTTTCTTCAGGAATTAAAGATTCATCTTCAATATATTCTATAGCAGTCATATCGATATCTGTACGACGTTTATCGCCATATTTATCTTTAATCTCTAATAATTCTTCTTTAATTATATTTAAGACTTTTTCTTCGGATGCTAGAATACTTCTTAATTCTTCAATTAATTTTAATAATTCGTTTAATTCTTCTTCAATTTTATCTCTTTCTAAGCCTGTTAATCTTCTTAAGCGCATTTCTAAGATAGCTTCCGCTTGAACATCGCTTAAATTAAAGTTATTCATCAAACCTTGTTTTGCTTCTTCATCAGATGCTGATGCTCTAATTAACTTAATTACGGCATCAATATGGTCTAAGGCTATTTTTAATCCTTCTAAGATATGAACTCTTTTTTCTGCTTTGTCTAAATCAAACTGAGTTCTTCTAATAATTACTTCTTTTTGATAGTCAATGTATTTAGAAATGATATCTTTTAAGCCTAAAGTTTTTGGTACACCATTATCTAGCATTAAGAAGATGATGCCATAGGTGGTTTGAAAAGCAGTATGTTTATATAATTTATTTAAGATTACTTGCGCATTCGCATCTTTCTTTAAAGTAATTGTAATTTTGATACCATCTTTTAAATCAGCATGATAATCCGTAATTCCATCTAAAATTTTATTGTGGACAAGTTCAGCGACTTTATTTTTTAATTCTAAAGTATTTACGCCATATGGAACTTCATCCACAATGATATATTGTCTACCATTTTTTTCTTCAATATGAGCACGGCTTCGGATAGTAATGCTTCCGCGACCAGTTTCATATGCTTTTTTAATACCATTGTTACCTAATATTAAAGCTCCTGTTGGAAAATCTGGACCTTTAATATATTGCATAAGGCCAATTGTATCAATATCTGGGTTATCAATGTAAGCTATACAACCATCAATTACTTCGCCAAGATTATGAGGAGGAATATTGGTTGCCATACCAACCGCAATACCCATAGTTCCATTCACTAAAATATTAGGAAATCTTGATGGTAAAACTTCAGGTTCCTTGGTTGTTTCATCATAGTTTGGCATAAAATTTACCGTATTTTTATTAATATCTCGGAGTAGTTCCATCGATATTTTAGATAGTTTGGCTTCGGTATAACGGTAAGCTGCAGCGCCATATCCTTCAATATTACCAAAGTTACCATGGCCATCTACTAGCATATAACGATAGTTAAAGTCTTGAGCCATTCTTACCATTGCTTCATATATGCTGGAGTCTCCATGTGGGTGATATTTACCCATAACATCACCAACGATAGTCGCGGATTTACGATGTTGTTTATCAGGAGTTAGGCCATTTTGCAACATATCATATAAAATTCTTCTATGAACTGGTTTTAGACCATCCCTTAGGTCAGGGAGAGCACGAGATACAATAACACTCATGGAATATTCCAAGAATGATTTTTTTACTTCTGTTACAATATTATTTTGTTCTAATCTATCCATATAAACCCTCCTAAATATCTAGATTCTCAGCAAACTGAGCATTTTCGGCAATAAATTCACGACGTGGTTCTACTTCTTCACCCATTAATTTTGAGAATATTTCATCGGCAGCGATAGCATCATCCACTGTGATTTGTCTTAATACTCGTTTGTTAATATCCATAGTTGTTTCATTTAGTTCTTCCGCATCCATTTCTCCAAGACCTTTCATACGAGCTATATCATATTTGGTATTTGGCGATAATGTTGCCAAGTATTCATCTCTTTCTTCTTCATTTAATACGTATTTTATCGTTTTTCCATGCTTTATAACGAATAAAGGTGGTTGGGCTGCATAAACATGTCCAGCTTCCACAATTGGCTTAAAGAAGCGATAAAATAGCGTTAAAAGTAGTACTCTAATGTGAGAACCATCCACATCGGCATCGGTCATGATAATAATTTTGTGATATCTTAATTTATCTAAGTTAAAATCTTCACCAATTCCCGTACCAAAGGCTGTAATAATTGTTCTTATTTCTTCGTTAGATAATGCGCGGTCTAAACGAGCTTTTTCAACATTTAAAATCTTACCACGTAAAGGTAGAATTGCTTGGGTCATACTATCTCTTCCTTTAATAGCAGAACCTCCAGCGGAATCTCCCTCGACTAAGAATATTTCACTTATGGATGCATCTTTACTTTTACAATCGGCTAGTTTACCGAAGAAGTTTGTTACATCTAAATCACCTTTACGTCTTGTCATTTCTCTTGCTTTTTTGGCAGCAAGTCTAGCCCGGGATGCAGTCATACATTTTTCTACAATGGCCCTTGCAACACTTGGATTTTCCATTAAGAAACGTTCAAAACCTTCACTAAAGATGTCACTTGCTATTTTACGAACTTCACTATTTCCTAATTTTGTCTTGGTTTGACCTTCAAATTGAGGGTCAGGATGTTTACAAGAAATAATCATAGCAAGACCTTCACGACAATCATCACCAGTTAGGGAATCATCATTATCTTTTAACATCTTATTATTTCGAGCATAATTATTAATAATTTTAGTAAGGGCAAATTTGACACCATCTTCATGGGTTCCACCTTCATAAGTATTAATATTATTGGTAAAAGAATAGATGCTAGAATTATAGGAATCATTATATTGCATGGCAACTTCGATACTTATTCCATTTTCTTCGCCTTCTACATAAATAATATCTTCGTGTAGTGGTTGTTTATTTTTATTTAGCATTGCAACATATTCAATAATTCCGCCGTTATAACAGAAAGTCTCTTTCTTGCCATCGCCTCGTTCATCTATTAAAATAATCCGTAATCCTTTATTTAAGAAAGCTAGTTCTCTTAAGCGATTTGATAGAGTATCATAATCATACTCTGTAGTTTCTTTAAATATAGTTGGGTCTGCTTTAAAAGTTACAGTTGTACCTGTTCTTTCTTTCGCACATTCTTCGGTAACGTGCATGGGTGCAACAGGGTGTCCGCCATTTTCAAATCTTTGATAATGAACTTCACCCTCACGATATACTCTTACTTCTAGCCAACTAGATAAAGCATTTACGACACTCGCACCGACACCATGAAGACCACCACTTACTTTGTAGCCACCGCCTCCAAATTTACCACCAGCATGTAACACAGTAAAAATGGTTTCAATTGTGGATAAGCCTGTTTTAGCATTAATTCCAACCGGCATACCGCGGCCATCATCTCTAACTGAAACAGAGTTATCTTTGTGAACTACTACTTCGATATCATCACAAAAGCCCGCTAGAGCTTCATCGACAGCATTGTCAACAATTTCCCAAACAAGATGATGTAATCCTTTTGAACTAGTTGAACCAATGTACATACCAGGACGTTTTCTAACTGCCTCTAGGCCTTCTAATACTTGTATATCATTATCTGAATATTCATTTGGCATATTTTACTCCTCCTCTACAATACCTTCTGATACATGAAATATTTTTGAATTTGCTAGTAAATTTTTATCTACAAGATGAATTTCCGTTGTTGTAATAAATGTTTGCATTTCTTCATCCATTAAAGCTAAAATATTATTAATTTTTTCGCTATCTAATTCACTAAATAAGTCATCAAGAATTAAAATTGGTTTTTTATGTAATTTTTTTTCAATATTTTTGATTTCTGCTAATTTAAAGGAAATAATGCTGTTTTTTTGTTCACCAACTGAGGAATATTCTTTTACTATTTCACTATCTACTTTAAATTCAAAGTCATCGTGTTGAATTCCAAAAAGGGTTTTCCCTAAAAATATTTCCCGGGAAATATTTTTTTCAAACATTTTTAAAATATTTTCTTTGGTTTTTCCTAAAAATTCGCTTTTATAAACTAATTTTAAATTTCCTTTATGAGTTATTTCATAGTAAATAGCGCTGATATAAGAATTAATATTGTTAATAAACTCCTCTCTTATCAACATTATTTTTAACCCTAGTGTAACTAGTTGTTCTGTTAAAATATTTAAAAATGAAGTATCATAATTATTCTTTTTATTTAAGGCTTTTAAATAGGCATTTCTTTGCTTTAAAACCTTATTATAATTCGTTAATAAAAGTAGATACTCGCTGTTGATACTAGATATTTCTATGTTTAACATTTTTCTTCTCGTGCTTGGCGTATCTTTAATCATTTTTAAATCATCAGGGTTAAATAAAATTATATTAACTTTAGTAATATAATCACTTATTTTTACTATTTTGTTATTATCAATTTTAATTCTTTTACCAGCATTACTTATTATTATTTTGTAATTATTGATTATCTTATCTTTAATAGTTCCCTCTATTTTAGCAATATTTTTACCTTTTTTAATTACAATATTATCATTATTGGAACGAAATGTTTTGGTTATTCCTAACATATAGATTGCTTCAATGATATTTGTTTTACCCATACCATTTTTTCCATAAATTAAATTTACTTTTGGAGAAAACTTTAATTCTAAAGATTCATAATTACGAAAATTTAATAACTTTAAACTACTAATTTCCATTTTTTAGCCCCTACTTTGCTGATAGATAAAAATTAATGGTATAATCGTACTCCTATACCTAATAATATTATACCATAAAAAAACACCTTTTTAAAGGTATTTTTTGTGTTTTCGCCCTCTTAATGATGATTCGAGGCGAGTTGCTCTTAAAACTTGTTTATCAAAATTAGCATAACAAACGTTTAAGTTTAATTTTTGGCCATTTTTAAAAATTATCGTTACATAGCTATGAGAATTAATGTAATATTTTTGAATGTTTTGGAGAGATATCCAACTGCAATTGGGATTTTTATTTGAATGGGTAGGAATTAATATTATTTCTTTTACTTCATCAATAATAATGGGCGGTTTATAGGAAGCACCAATTAAATAAGAACTAGCTTTTCTTCTTCCCTCAAAAGTAGAACCATTAATATTGCAGTTGTATTCGAGAATTTTGTTAATGGCATCTTCTACAATTATTTCTCCTTTTAACTCTAATATTTTGGTTTGTTTTCCTTGATTTAATAAAACAAGTGTTTTTTCATTAATTTTATATGGCATACCAATGCCCCCTTTCAAGTAATGTTATAACACATGAAAAGGAGCTTTTTTGTCAAACCGTGTCGAACCGTTTTTAATAAGTTTTAATTGGTAAAATAAGTTGAATTAAAGACTCATCGGTAAGAGATTTAATAATTAAAGGTTTTACATCACTATTTAATAATAATAATATTTCATCTTCATCAAGCGTTTTAATTGCTTCTAACATATATTTTGAAGAGAATGATATTTCTAAGTGTTCTTTATTGTTTGTTTCTACCATTAATTGTTCTTCTACTTTACCGATTTCTGAGGCATAAGAATTAATCATCATTTTGGTATTATCAAGGCTCATTTTAACAATATTTTTGTCTTTTCCTTGAGTTAGAAGAGCTGCTCTATCAATTGCATCATTAAAATCTCTTTTATTTACTTTAATAATATAAGCAAATTCACTTGGAATTAAATTTGATGTATTTGGATAATTACCACTTAATAAATTGGTTTGAAAATTAATATTTTTATACTTAAATAATACTTTATTATTAAAGATATGCATTTCTAGGTCGCTATCATCCGTGATAATCCGTTCTAATTCCATAATATTTTTACCGGGAATAACAATTTCAACATCTTTTTCAACCGGTGCAGATAACTTGATGTTTTTTTTCGCTAAACGATAAGAATCGGTTGCTACTGTTTCTAAAATGTCTTTTGTGAATTTAAAGTTTACACCAGTTAAAATTGGTCTTAATTCTTGATTTGATATAGCAAATACTGTTTGATTAATAATTGTTTTAAATACTTCACCATTAATTATAATAGGGTCTTTATTTTCTTCTAGTTTTACATCTGGATAATCATTAATATCTAAGCAATTTAAATTATATTGGTTATTATCGGTGTATATCTTAACTTTTAAGCCATCAATTACTTCAAAGTTAATTAAGTCACTTGGCATTTTTCTAACAATATCTAAGATATATTTACTTTGAATAATAATTCCTCCTAAAGAGTTTACTTGTTTGATATCTTTAGATTCAATTAATACTTTAATAGTCAGTTCTGAATCACTTGCTGTTAGATATAAACCATTGTTGGTAAGTTCAAATTTAATACCATTTAAGACTGGTATAACATTTTTGGTGGAGATTGCTCTTGTTACATTACTTAATCCTTCTAAGATTACACTTTTTTCAATTGTAAATTTCATATTCATTCCTTCTTTCTAAAAAATTATTATTATTTATTATAGTGTTGATAATGTTTGTAACATCATTTTTCTCTTTATTTAAGTATCTTTTTTGATTATTTTTTTGTTTATAACTTTCATTTTATTCACAATACTCTCACAAGTTATTTACAATTTGGCTTTTATCTCTTTGATGGTTTGTTCTAATTCATGATTGGTTAGTAATTCTTGTTCTATCTTATCACAAGCAAATATGACAGTTGAATGGTCTCGACCTCCAAATTCTAAGCCTATTCTTGGGAAAGTTTCGTCTGTTTCCATTCGGCATAAATACATTGCTAATTGCCGTGGATGAGCTACTTTATTGCTTCTTTTCTTTCCTTTTAAATCTTCTACGGTTATATTATAGTGGTCGGCGACGGCTTTTTGAATTTTGGTAATATTATTGTTAGAATAGATGTTTTTATTAACAAAATCTTTTAAAGCTTCACAGGTAAACTCTAAATCAATTGTTTTGGGAACAATCATTGCCGTATAAGCCATTAATCTATTTACAGCACCCTCTAAAAATCTGATATCGTTTGGACAAGCATTGGCAATATATTCAATACTTTCTTCTTTAATTAAGTTTGCAATACTGGTATTTTCGATTTTTTTCCTTATAATTCGACATCTTAAATCAAAATCGGGTGGATAAATATCAACAGGTAGGCCCCACATAAATCGTGACCTTAATCTTTCTTCTAGTATTTTTAAATCTTCTGGTGAGCGGTCACTACTGATGATGATTTGTTTATTTGATTGATGTAGGTAATTGAATGTATTAAAGAACTCTTGCTGGGTTTTTTCAGCGCCAACTAAGTATTGAATATCATCTATTATTAGGACATCTACATTTCGATATTTGTTTTTAAAATCGTTTGCATATTCTACCGTATTTTTGGCATTATCGGGGTTAGCAATATTCGTGTATTCCGTCATAAATTCATCACAAGTGCAATATAGTACTTTACGATTAGAATTTTCAGTAATAAAATTGCCTATCGCATGCATTAAATGAGTTTTTCCAAGGCCACTTTTTCCATATATAAATAAAGGATTATGGATTCGCCCGGGAGCTTCGGCGACGGCCATCGCTGCTACTTTAGCAAGTCTATTGGTATCGCCGACAACAAAGTTATCAAAATTTAGGTTTGGATTTAAGTTTGTTTGAAAGTTATTGTTGGTAATTTGCGTGTTATTAACAACTTCGACTGGTGTTTCTTCAATATCACTTTCTAAAACAAATTCGATATCATAGTTTATATTTGTTATATTAAATAAAGTTTTTTCTATTAGCGAGTAATAGTTGTCGCCCAGCATTTTTTTATGGATTTCCATGGGGACTTTAAAAGTTATTTTATTTTCTGTTAAATTAATTATTTCTAGGTCATTGAACCAAGCATGAAATGATGCTGGATTAATTTCTTTGTAGATATTATCTAGGAATAATTTTAATAGTTCTTCTTTTCCCAACTTTAACCTCACCCCACAGTCTGAACTTTTTACAAATTAATTGTATCGCATTTTTTTAGTAATTTAAAGTCTAAAATGACAATTTTTTTTATCCACATGTTATCAACAGGAATTAACCCTTATAATACCTTAAAATAAGTCATTTATCAACACTATCCACAAATTTTTTTAAAAAATTATTTCTTATTCACATTTTAGATTTTTAAGCTAATTGTGGATAATGTGGATAACTTCTTTTTTTGATACACAAGACGCGGTTGGTATTGGGCTTTCTTTAATTTCTGTAATTGTTGATAACTTTATGTTTATTCACAATTAAAAGCAAAAGAGCTGTGGATAAAAAATAGAGCTTTATTCTTTTTTTAAATAGTGATGTGAATAAAAAGTTAATAATTTGTGGATTGGGTTTTTGACGTATTTTTTTGCTAAAAAACTTGACTAAATTAGAATAAAATATTATAATTAAACCACTTGAATTTTTAAGGAGGTGCTATTTATGAAAAGTACATATCAACCTAATAATCGTAAAAAAGCTAAAAAACATGGATTTTTTGCAAGAAAAGAAACTAATATTTTAAAGAATAGAAGTAAAAAAGGTCGTAAAGTATTATCTAAGTAACCACTTTTTGTAGTGGTATTTTTTTTCTTTATTATTTTGGGAAGTGATTTTTTGAAAAAATATGAAGTTGTAAAAAAAAATACTGATTTTAATGATATAATTAATACAGGGAAGTATTTAAAAAGTTATTGTTATAATATATATTATAAGGATGGAGATGCCTTATATCCTAAGTTTGGTATTGCTGTAAGTAAAAAGTATGGGAATGCTGTAGAGCGTAATAAAGTTAAAAGACAAGTTAGAAGTTTGATTGATTCTCATAAAAATTTATTTGCAAATGGAAAGAATTATATTATAATGATAAGAAAGGGAGTTAAAAAATTAACTTATGCAGAAATGGAACAAGATTTAGTTAAGTTGTTACAGAAAGGAACTTTAGATGAAAAAAATTAAAATTGGAATTTTAGTATTTATGATATTTTCACTTACTGCTTGTGGAAATAGTAATTATATTACTGATGATGGTACTCCTGTTGAATTTGAAAAAACTGGCCAAATATTACAAAAAGATATTTTGTGTAAGCCTGAAGATGAAGATTTAGATGCTTTGTATCAAGAATATGGAGAACAAACTAAAATTAATTATGATGATTTACCACTTTGTAGTGAATTTAGTTTATCTAGTAATGAAGCTGATGGTATTTGGGAAGGTATATTTGTTAAGCCTCTTGCTTGGTTAATATTAAAACTAGGTTATTTAGTTAATAGTTTTGGTTTATCTGTTATTTTAATTGGTTTAGCTATTCGTTTAATACTAATGCCTATTTCTAGAAAAACAATGAGGCAATCTAGTAATATGAAGAAAGCTCAACCAGAAATAGCTAGAATTGAAAAAAAATATGCTGGTAAAACAGATAATGAATCTATGCTTGCTAAATCACAAGAAATGATGCTTGTTTATAAAAAGTATAATATTAGTCCTTTTGGTAGTTGTTTACTAGCGTTTATTCAACTTCCACTATTCTTTGCTTTCTTACAAGCGATAAATAGAACTCCAGCGATATTTGAAGATACTTTTTTAGGTTTAACTTTAGGTCAAACACCAATGAAAGGTTTATTTGAATATCATCAATGGGCATATATCATTATTATTGCTTTAATTATTTTAACAACATATCTATCATTTAGAAATTCTATGTCTACTACTCAAACTGGTAATCAAGATATGGAACGTCAAATGCAGTTTATCTTTAAGTTTATGATTATTATGATTTCGGTTGCATCCTTATATTTATCTACAGCGATTGCTTTATACTGGATTGCAACAAATGGATTTGTGGTTCTTCAAAACTTTATCTTTAAAAAGATAGATGAAAGAGAAGAAAAAAAGGATAGAATTATTATTCCTAATAAAGATAAGAAAAAGAAAAAGGATAATAAGGATAAGAAGAAAGGAAAGTAATCATGAATGTAGTAAAAAGTGTTCAAAAAACAAAAGATGAAGCATTAAGAAAAGTTTTAGCAGAATTAAATGCAAGTGAAGAAGAAGTAATTTATTCTTTTCAAGAAATAAAAGGTGGATTATTTAAAGGTCTTACTTATGAGTGTTCTGGCTTTTTAAAGTTAGACTTAATTAGTGATGTTCAAGAATATCTTAAAAATATTTTAAATGGTATGGGACTTGAAGTTTCTTTTGAGGTTAATACGAAAGATGATGTTACTACTATTAAAATGTATACTTCAAATAATCCTATTGTGATTGGTAAGAATGGGGCTAATTTAGATGCTTTAACTACGCTTGCTCGGCAATTTATTAAAAATTATACTTTTAATGGTCCTAAAATTATTTTGGATGTTGAAGATTATAAAGATAGACAAATAAAAAAATTAGAGCGTTTAGCGAAAAATCTTGCTCGTGATGTAGTAAGAACGAAAGTTGATGCGGAAATGGATAATATGAATTCTTATGAAAGAAGAATTGTTCATAATGTTTTAACGGATTTTAAAGGTGTTAAGACTGAAAGTGTTGGCGAAGAGCCAAATAGACATGTCGTTATAAAATATGATAAATAAGTAAGTATAAGTTTAAAAAGACTAGCCTTTGCTAATTCTTAAAGTAAGAAAACTTTACGGAATGGTGGGGTAAAATAAAAACATAACTACACTTTAGTGGGGTTATGTTTTTTAAAATTCAAGTTTTATTGGGTATTGAAAATGTAGTAATAAGTAAAAATAGAAGATGTAGAATACGAAATAGAAGATAGAAAACTAAAAAATTACAGTTAAATAATATGCAATATATATTTTTAAATGATAATTTGAATTTTTTTCACTAGCCTCGCTATAAACTTCCTTGATATAAATATTGCAATTTTACTATATTTTATCATTCACAAATTTTATGCCAATAATTATATTTTCATCATTTTATCTAAGTATTTTGCTGGAATTTTATGTTTCAATTTCCATACAATGCCAACTGGTCTAGTTCCACTATGTGATACATATTCAGCTTCACCTAAATAGATGTATGGACTTGCTTGACCATTTTCTTTTCTATTTATTCTAGTAAATAAACTTACTCTACCATTAGAATTAATATATCTATTTAAAGTATCACTTCCCTCGGCTATTGAATTTTGAGTTTGCCAATGAAATAATTCATCATTTATAGCATAATCTTCGTAAGCAATCGATTCACCAAAATGACTTGATTCTTTATTAATAGTAACTAGGAATATATCATGATTGTTTTCTTTTAAATACCATACTCCTTGCAGCATTGGTCCAGCATACTTTTCTGTAAATACACCTAATCCAGAATATAATTGAGCTTGAGAATATATTCCATAAACTTCTAATGGACATTCAAAATTTAAGTCATGATCAATTGGTAATATTTCTAAAGAATTATATAAATAATTACATATTTCATTTATTTCATAATGTAAACATTCTGAATTTTTAATATAATTTAATGCTTCAATTATATTATTAAATCCTTCCTTTTCTGGTAATTTATTAAACAAAGTATAATAAGTCATTCTATCTAGTAGTTCATCGTGAATTATATTTTCGTTATTTAATATTTGTTTTATATAATTAATAAATTTTGGAGAATTAATAGTTAAAAGATTTTTTAATCTTCCAACAATCGCACTTTCGATTGAATCTTTTTCACTGAAGTTTTTAATTCCAGCTTCGGTTAATAATCTATAAAAAGATACATCTTTTTTATAAATATCATTAATATCTAATTTATAATGATTAACAAAATTATATAAAGTTAATTTTTTATGTGTTGTTTCTTCAAATTTTTGAAGCATCTCAATTATAACTTGTCTATTATTTGTATTAGCTTTAATATTTGAAAGAATATATTCCTCTGCCACTCTTTCTAAAGCAATGGAACATCCGATTGGTAACATTGGAAATCCATTGTTTATTGCCTCTTTAACACTAATTCCTTCTATACCAATTAAAGCTTTAAATTTATCTGCATAGTTAAAGTGTTTATTACACTCACCTATAAAATCTAAAACTATTAAGTAATCTTTGTTTATATGTTTTCTTAGTCCTCTTCCTAATTGTTGTAGGAATATTGTTAAGGAATCTGTGGGTCTTAATAGTAATTCCACATTTACACACGGAATATCTATACCTTCATTGTATAAATCAACAGTAAAAATAAATTTAATTTTCCCAGATTCAAGATCTTTAATGGCAGTATTTCTTAAATTACTATCTGAATTACCAGTCAAATATATAGATGGGATATTATTTTCGTTAAATTTATCTGCCATAAATTTAGCATGATTAATTGATGCACAGAACCCTAATCCATGTACTTTGTCTAAATCATCAATATATTTAAATAAATTATCAATAATTGTACCAACTCTTGTATTAGCACTATATTTATTTTCTACAAATACTTTATCTAAATCACTATTATTATATCCAAATGATGACCACCTTACATTACTTAAATCAGTTGGATCGGTAATTCCATAATATTGGAAAGGAACTAATAATTTGTTGTTAATTGCTTCTGGTAATCTCATTTCTGCAGCAATAGTATTGCAAAAGTATTTTGTTATATCTTTTCCATCCATTCTTTCTGGAGTAGCAGTTAAACCTAACAATAATTTAGGATTAAAATAATTTAGAAAATTATCATAAGTTTTAGCTGCTCCATGATGTATTTCATCGGCAACTATGTAATCATAATAATTAGAATCAACTTGTTTCATTATATTTTCTAGTCCTAATGGTGTTGTAAATAATCTGTTTATGTTATTTGGTTTATAATTACTTACATATAACTCTCCAAAGTTTGCGTCTTTCAATATTTGTCTAAATGTATTACAACTCTTTCTTAAAATTTCTTGTCTGTGTACTACATATAAAAACCTAGCATTTGGATGTTGTTCTAAAAAAATTTTAAAATCAAATGCAGCAAGTACTGTCTTTCCTACCCCAGTAGCTGCTATAACTAAATTTCTATTTCTATGATATATTTTTCTTTCAACTTCTAATTTTTCTAATATTTTTTCTTGATAATCATAAGGTTTATATGTCATTAAGTTTTGATAAAAATTAGGATTTTCAATTTTATATGATAATGCTTCTTTTAATTTCAATTTATCTTCATCAGTGTTATTTAATGTTTTGTATTCATATGAATTCCAATATGTTTCAAATTCTGATATAACATTTTGAAAAATTACTGGTGAATTTTTTTCAGTTAATTTAACATTCCATTCATCACCATAAACTAAAGCAGATTTAGATAGGTTTGATGATCCAATATAGAAAGTAGAAAAACCATTATTTCTTTTAAATATATATGCTTTAGCATGTAATCTTTGATTATCTGTTTCATATGAAATTTTTATTGAAGTATTAGGTAATTCTAATAATTTTTCCATAGCTTTATATTCAGTTGCTTTAGTATAAGTAGTAGATATAACTCTTAATTTTTTCCCTTTAGAAGTAAATTCTTTTAAATCATTATAAATAGGCATTAAACCAGTCATTTTAATAAATGAAACTAATAACATTACTTCATCTGATGAAGCTATTTCTTTTCTTAATTCTGATAATAATGATATTTCTTTAGAACTATTTGTAAATAGAGTTGGTTCTACTAATGAAGTTACTGGTCTAACTATATTTTTTCCATCAAACGAATTATGGTTTAATTTTTTAAATGCATATTCTAAAACTTCCGCATCCATAGATAAATCTAATCTTTTATATTTATCAAAATCTAATTTTGATCTTAATAAATCTAATATCTCATTACAAATTTCAATTTCTTTTAATACTTTTTCACCATCTTCTATATCAATATCTTTTTCCTGAATACAATCCATTGCTTTTTTTGTTACTTCTTTTAAATATTCAGTAATTAAATTTTTAGCGTTTTCTGGAGATTTCAAAATCGAGTTAGTTTTATAAAAGAACTTTGATTCATTCAATTTACTTTTTAATTCATTGTTTAATAGTTGTTCATAAATACCATCTTTCATTATTTCACCTTCTTTACATACTCTGCTAGAGGAATATCAGCGGGAGCTAAATCATATTTTAATAATTCTTCTTTATTTACCCATTGATATTCAGAATGATCATGTAAGTTAAATTTGCCAGATATATAATCACATTTATATAATCTTAAATCCACAATTTTAGTTGGATATTCACATACATTATTAGTTATAAATTTTCTGGCTTTAATTGTAAGTTCAAATTCTTCTTTTATTTCTCTTTCAATCGCATCAAATTCATTTTCATTTTGTTCTACTTTACCACCTGGAAATTCCCATTTACCAAACACATTAATATCTCCAGTAGAACGTTTAGCTAATAAAATTTTATTATTATTTTCAATTAAAGCTGCTACAACTTTTATCATATAAAAATTCATTCCTTTCGCTTGGTTCAAGGTACAAGAAAAAACTTAAACACAATTTATTTTATATTTTATAATAGGGGCCTTGAAGGAGTTGCAGTCTTCCTGTTATTTCTTAAGATTAAATCAGCATGTTATTAGTGTAAATGTGATTGCCTCTTTTTTAATCATTTTCTATTTAATCTTTTATCATCTATAATTCTAACTAATACATCTACTTCTTCTTGCCATCATATACCATATTTAAAAAAATAATTTGTGCCTAAATGTTACAATTAAATATAAATATTATTGTAATTTTTTTTAATATATGGTATATTTTTATTGAGAGTAAGAATAATATGTATTGACAAATTTGTTTTTGTTGGGTATGATATTTAACAATTCTTAGTCCTTTACTTATAGTCTGGGACTTATAGAGGCTTTTGTCGTTGCGCCAGTAAGCAATGGCTTTTTTATGTTAGTAAAAATCTTAACTAATATTAGGGTTGTCTCCATAAAGGCATTTTTCTAATTTCCGATGCGGAATTATCTGCATAATATGCTGTAATAAATTTAGCAGTGTTATTATTATTTAGTCTTATTATTACGACATAGTCTTCTGGACTTATAATAGCAACTCTTCTATCTTTATTATATATTTTTTTATTTCTATCCCATCCTAAATGCAACTCAGCTTTCGGATTTTTTAATACATATTCAATCCAATCTATTCTTGTTGCTCTATCAAAAGAAAAAATATCTTTATTTCTTTTCTTTTTATTTGAAGATTCATAAAATGCATGTTCAAATTGATCTTCGTAAAATTTAACGCTTATACCATCAAATGTTATTAAAGTATTTTTACAATATTTATCTATATAGTATTTCTTATATTCAGTTTCTGAAGATAAATGTACTAATGCTGGAGTATTTTTCATTATATTAAAATCTCAAACCAATTGTATTTTGATGCATTTCTATTTGTAGGTAATAAGCGATGTCCAAGTTTTTCTTCTAAATATTTTACCATTTCTACTTTTGCGTGTGATTTTCCATTATATCCATAGTTCTCTTTGTATGCAGTAGCACCCATTAGAATATCTTCTAATTGTAAGAAAACGGATTCATGTGATTCAATAGCATAAATTCTTTCAACACTGCTAGGATGTTCTCTGTTATTTAAACATCTTTTTAAATCATTAAGTACATTAGGATCACTATATGTTTTGACATCAGTATAAATTATAAATTTATTATTATCATCTAACCAATGATTTAATAGTTGATAGTAAAATTTATAAAATCCTAATTCTCCGCTATCATTGTGGTATTTTTTTAAATCTAATCGTTTTGAATCAATACTTATAGTTCTAAAGCTTATATTATTATTTATATACACATCAATAATTTCTTTATATAAGTCAAGATATTTAGATGTTACTCTATTCCATTTTAATTCAGCTTTTTTATTTAAATTATATTTTTCTTTTAATTCATTTATTTGTCGTTTTATGGCATCACGGTTTTTGTTATCAATCATAATTCCGCCAATAAATATATATCGATTTTCGTCTGTTATGGAATTTTTGTTAAAAAATAAATCTTGTCTGCTTTCATCACAATATATTTCTTTCATTGAATCACCTCACAATAAATACATTATACTACAAAAAATATTTTTATTTAACTATATATATTAAATATCTTTAAATTGAATATTATTTTCACAAATAGAGTTGAAATTTTTACAATTATAGTTTACATCGCTTTCATATATTGTTAGTTGATGGAAAAAGAAAAATCTTTTTTTATAACTAATTCTTGCTTTTGTCATAAAATATCTTAGAGGAGGATGTTTATGGCGAAAAAGGTTGTTATTGACCCAGGACATGGTGGAGAAGACCCAGGAGCAAGCGCAAATGGAATTGTTGAGAAAGATTATACTTTAATGATTAGTGAATATATGGCTAATAGACTTTCTGAACTTGGTATAGAGAATGCTTTAACGAGAGATAGCGATGTAACTTTAGATTCTACTACTAGACCTAAGACTGCTCAAAGTTTATTTGGTACTGGTAATGATGTAATTTTAGTTTCTAATCATATTAATGCTGGTGGTGGCGATGGTGCAGAAATTATTTATGCTCTTAGAAATAGTGATACTCTATCAAGCAAAATAGCTAATGAATTTATTAAATCAGGTCAAAATGTAAGAAAATATTATCAGAGAAGACTTCCAAGTAATTCTAGTAAAGATTATTATTATATGCTTAGAGAAACTCCTAATAATGAATCTATTATTGTTGAATATGGATTTTTAGATTCCATTGGTGATGATGTAAATCAAATTAAGAATAATTGGGAGGAACTTGCGGAAGCTGTAGTTAGAGCTTTAGCAGATTACATAGGCGTTACTTATATTCCACCTGAGGGTGCTACAGGCAATTATTATATCGTTAAGTCTGGTGATACTCTTTATGGAATAGCAAGTAAATATGACATTAGTGTAGATGAACTAAAAGCTGCTAATAATTTAAGTAGTAATACTTTAACCATTGGAACTGTTTTAGTTATTCCGACTGCTCTAGAACCAGAAACACCAGATGAAAATATTTATATTGTAAAATCCGGTGATACTCTATATTCGATTGCTAATAAATATGGAATGACGATTAATGAACTAAAGAATTTGAATGGATTAACTAGCAATACTTTATCAATTGGTCAACAGTTAGTTGTTAGTGAAGGTAATGCCGCAACACTTGATACATATACTGTTAAATCTGGTGATACATTATATGGTATTGCAAATAAGTATGGTCTTACAGTTAATGAATTAAAACAACTTAATAATTTAACTAGTGATCTTTTATCTATTGGTCAAGTATTAAATGTAAGTAATAGTGGAACATCCACTACTCCTTCTACTCCATCTAATACTTATGTTGTAAAGAGTGGTGATTCTTTATATAGCATTGCAAGACGCTATGGTGTAACAGTTGATGCTTTAAAGAGTGCTAATGGAAAAAACTCTAATTTACTTTCAATTGGTGAGGTTCTTGTTATTCCAACAAACACTAATACAACAAGAACTTATACAGTGAAATCAGGAGATAGTTTGTGGAAGATTGCTACTACTTATGGGGTTAGTGTAAATACTTTAAAACAAGCGAATGGTCTAACAAGTGATTTACTTTCAATTGGTCAAATACTGGTGATTCCTTAAAAATAACTTTTTATTAAGTTATTTTTTTGATATAATTTTTATGGTGAAGTATATGAGAGTTCGAGGATTTGAGATTGCTAAAGGATATGAGGATAAGGATATTCATTTACCAGTTAGAAAAACAAAA
>CALWAA010000003.1 GCA_944372725.1 uncultured Bacilli bacterium
ATCTCTACTCCTTTCTATCAACCAAAACCCTACAAGGAGGTAAGGCAATAGAAATTTGTCTAGTTTAGTAGACACCAAGCCCTAATGCTCAAGTATTTATTATGAATGAAAGTATCTAAAAAAGCAAGAAAAACCGTTCGACCGTTAAGGAAAATAGGGTGCGGGCCACGTACTTTAGTGCGTAGACCGTTCAGGGTTTAGAGATAATTTATTGTCGCATAAAAGTTGTTGTGCTATAATAGAGCCTAAAACGAGGTGGACAATAATGAGAAAGTCAAGTCATGTACAATATGAAATAGAATATCATATCGTTTGGACAACCAAATATAGATATCGAATATTACAAGGAAAAGTAGCAGAAAGATTGCGAGAAATAATAAGACAGAATTGTAATAGTATGAATATAACGATAATAAAAGGGAGTATAGGAAAAGAACATGTACATGTATTATTATCATGTCCGCCGAGTCTATCAGTAAGTAGAATAGTACAACAACTAAAAGGAAAGACATCAAGAGCGTTGTTAAGTGAATATAAAGAACTACGAAAGAGATATTATGGACAACATTTATGGGGAACAGGGTACTTTTGTAGAAGTGTAGGAACTGTAACAAGAGAAATAATAGAAGAATATATCAAAAATCAAGATGATGAATATGAAGAGAACTTCAAAATTATAGGATAAAAAGTTACAGCGAGTTTACTCGCAAAATGTACTTCCAGTACAATGGAACCAAGCCATGTACTTTAGTGCATGGTAGGCGACAGCCTTTGACAAAGTTCGACACTTAATGATATTTATGTCGAAAATATCAAAAAAATACCATAGTTAAGGTATTTAGGACTATCTGTTTTACCTAGAAGATAGTCAGCAGAAATATTGTATTTTTTACAAATGGTATAAAGGAAAGGGGTAGCAACAGGGGTTCTGCCTCTTTCGTAGTTTGCTATAACAGATTGATTAGTATTTAATATTTCAGCTAATTTACTTTGGGTTAGCTTATTTTTATTTCTAATATGTAATTTCATGATGTAAACTAAAAGACAAGCAAATGTAAATGGTTGAAAATGATAAAAATCTATTTTATAATGTTAATATAGGTGATATCATGAAAGCTCTAAGAATAATAACTGCTATTGTCCAAAAATTAATTGGTATTATTAACATATTTTTAATCATAATAATTGTTTTAAATTTATTTAATTTAATATTATCTGGTATTCAAGGAAATAGTTATATTACTTTTTTAGATTATACCTATAGAATTATATATGAAGATGATGATTATTTTAATTTTAAAAAAGGTGATTTTATTTTAATTGATTTAAATAGAACGCCTACAGAAAAAGAAATAGTTTTATTTAATAATAATGGAACAATAGAATTAGCCAAAGTAGCAGAGATGACATATGAGGGGATGAAATTAGAAACAGAAGATGCCAAAATAGAAACTACAAATGAACAAATTATAGGTACTAATATAAAAACAATTCATAATTTAGGTGATGTAATATCAAGATTATTATCCACCAATGTTTTAATTATTGCTATAGTCATTATAGTATTTACAAGTATCATGCAGTATATTTTAAATAAAGCCCAAGGTAAACTAAAAAAACCAGATTTTAAAAAATTTAACAATCCAGTATAGACAAAGAAAATCAACTTTGTCTTTATTTTTTTCTAGTTTTGTAGTAAAATTATAACCTGTGTGTTTATGGAGGGGATGTTTTAAAATGAAAAAAACCAAAATTATATGCAGTATTGGACCTGCTACAAATACAAAAGAAGTATTTAAAAATCTAGCTTTAGCTGGCATGAATGTTGCGAGAGTAAACTTTTCTCATGCAACCATTGAAGAACGTGAAACTGTGCGTGATTTAGTTAAATGGATTAATGAAGAAGAAAACTTAAATATTGGTTTATTATACGATACCAAAGGACCAGAATTTCGAAGTGGTGAAGCAGTAGAAGAGGGAATTAACTTAATAGAAGGTAACACAATCCGTGTTGTAAAAGAAAGTGTTATCGGTAATGATGAACGTTTTAGTGTTAATCATCCCGAAGCATTAGATAGTCTAAATGTTGGTAGTGTGATTCAACTTGAAAATGGTTTAATGAAAATTGAAGTAATTTCCAAAGAAAGCGATGGCGTTACTTGTAAAGTCTTAAATGGTGGTATTTTAAAGAGCCGAAAAAGTCTATTTGTTCCTGGTGTAAAACTTGATATTCCATTTATCAGTGAAGTAGACAAAGAAGATATTATTTATGCTTGTAAAAATAATGGTGACTTTTTAGCTTTATCATTTGTTTCTACCAAAGAAGATGTTTTAGCAGCCAGAAAAATTATTGATGAACAAAAAAGTAATATGAAAATCATTGCTAAAATTGAATCAAAAACAGGAATAGATAATTTAGATGACATTTTAAGTGTTAGTGATGGAGTTATGGTAGCACGTGGCGACCTTGGCGAAGAAGTACCGATTTCACTTTTACCAGTTTATCAAAAATTAATTATTAGAAAAGCCAGAGAACATGGTAAATTCTGTATTGTTGCAACCGAAATGTTAGAAAGTATGAAGAAAAACTCTAGACCAACTCGTGCCGAAGTAACTGACGTAGCAAACGCTGTTTTAGATGGAACCGATGCTGTAATGTTAAGTGGAGAAACAACAGTTGGTGCCTATCCAGTTGAGACTGTTAAGTATATGGCAAGTATTGCCAGTGATGCTGAAGAACATAGTGCAACTCATTTTGGTTATTTAGGCAAAATTGGCCGTACCGAATGCATTGCTAAAAGTGCTGTTGATATGACAAGTTATGTTGATGTTAAAGGAATTGTTGCTGAGGCAATCAGTGGCTATAGTACTCGTATGCTTAGTAATTTTAGGCCAAACTGTCCAATTCTAGCTTGTTGTACAACGAAAGAAGTAGCAAGAAGTTTAGCTCTAAACTATGGTGTTTATACGAGCATTGTTCCTCTTATGGATGATACTGATGAATTAGTAGAACTTGTAAAAGAAAAAGCAATCGATTATTTTAATCTTGAAAATGGCGATAAAATTATTATTACTGGTGGCCTACCAGCGATTAACAATGTTCGTTTAACAAACTTCATGAAAATAGAAGAAATTGTAAAGTAAGCCTCTTTTCGCTTACTTTTTTTCTTGCTAGCATCATAAAATTTAGTATATAATGAAAAAAAGAAGGGATAACATGGACATTAATTTTAAAGAAGAAGGATACACTTTTAATTTTCGTGTAGCAGCCTTAATCCGCAATGGAAATAAAATATTAGTAGAACAAAATAAACAAGTTGATTATTATGGCTTACCAGGTGGCAGATGTAAGCTTGGCGAAGATAGTATAAGTGCCATTATTAGAGAAATGCTAGAAGAAACAGGGGAAGAAATGGAATATGTAAGAAGTGTGGGAATACTTGAAAATTTCTTTATCTCTCGTTATACCCATAGTCCTTATCATGAAATACTAATGATTCATGAATTAAAATTTAAAAATAAAGATACTTATAAAAAAGATAATATTATAAATTTAGAGGAAAAGAAAGATGGTAAATTTTATTGGAAAGAAATAGATGAGTTAAATAAATGTAAACCAGAAATTGTTTTTAAACATTTAAATGACACTGAATTTTTCCACATGATTAATAATGATATGAAAAAATAATACCAAGAATGAATAATCTTGGTCTTTTTTTTACATATTTAGAATAGAATTAAGAGGAGGCACTTATGTTTAATAACTTTGGATTTATTGGTAGTAATATTCTAAAAGAAGCAGAAAAAGAAAGACTTGAATTATCTCACCCATATGTAGGAAGTGAACACCTATTGCTAGCTATTTTAAAAAAAGATAGTGAAGCCAAAGAAATATTAGAAGAAGCAGGCTTAACGTATAAGAAATTTAGGCAAGAGTTAATTGATATTGTTGGTATTCCCAAAAAGAATATTGATGTAAACTTATATACTCCTTTATTAAAAAGAATATTATCAAATGCCTTAAGTGATGCAAAAGAAAATAACAAAGGCGTAGTAACAGAAAGCCACATGCTAATTGCCTTGCTAGATGAAGGAGAGGGAATTGCCATACGTATTATGATTGGCATGGATATCAATTTAGATGATTTATATGATGAGTTAAAGGTAAAACCGCAAGATATTAAGAAAGAAAAATTAGAAATCTTAAATGTTGGAAGAGTCTTAAATGATAGAGTAGAAGAATTTGATGCTGTAATCGGCCGAGATAAAGAAATAGATTTAGTAATAGAAAGTTTATTAAGAAAGAAAAAAAGCAATCCGCTTTTAATCGGTCCAGCCGGAGTAGGAAAAACGGCTATTGTGGAAGAACTAGCTAGGAGAATTACCGAAAAAACAGTTCCATATCCCTTATTAAATAAAAAAATAATTGAACTACCGATGGGTGATTTAGTAAGTGGAACTAAATATCGTGGTGAATTTGAAGAACGATTAACTAAAATTATCAAAGAAGTAATTAAAAATAAAAATATTATTCTTTTTATTGATGAGGTCCATACCATGGTGAATGCTGGAGGAGCCGAAGGAGCAATTAACGCGGGCGATATCTTAAAGCCTTATTTAGCAAGAGGAGATTTAAGAGTAATTGGTGCAACAACAACTGAGGAATATGAAAAATTTATTGCGAAAGATAAAGCTTTAGAAAGAAGATTTGAAACGATTATGGTAAGCGAACCAACTCTTGAAGAAACCAAAGATATTTTACTTGGGCTTAAATCTAGTTATGAAGCCCATCATAATATAAAAATTACGGATGAAAATATAAGTGATATTGTATCTTTAGGAGCTCGCTATTTATTTAGAAAGAAAAATCCTGATAAAACCATCGACTTACTAGATAGTGTTTGTGCTTATGTAAAAAGAAAAAATAATTTGAAAGAAAAGCTAATCAGTTATGAAAAAAAACTAAAAGAATTAACCAAACAAAAAGAAGATTATGTTTTAGCAAATTCTTTTGATAAAGCCTTGGAAGTATGTATTAAAATAAGCGAGTTTGAAGAAAAAATTAATGCTTTAAAAGAAAAGAAAGATGATGATATAACCAAAGAAGATATCTTAAAAGTAATAGAACATAAAAGTAATATTCCACTATTTATGAACAAAGAAGAATTAATAGAAAAAATAAAAGATGAGTTATTTGCAAGTATTTTATATGAAGATGATGCTTTAAATAAATTAATAGAAAATTTAAAAGTATTTTATGAAGCCGAAAATTGTACCAAACTCTTACTGATTGGCCCAAGTGGGGTAGGAAAAACTTCTTGTGTGAAATTATTAAGCAAAGTAACTGGAAATAATTTAATTCGCTTAGATATGAGTGAATATAAAGAATCTTCCTCAATAAGTAAGTTAATTGGTACAACCCAAGGTTATATTGGCTATGATGATTCTTTTATATTTAAAGAGGTAAAGTATAATCCTTATTCCATCATCTTAGTGGATGAACTAGAAAAAGCCCATCCAAGTATTATGAATTTATTTTTACAAATTATGGATGAGGGAGTAATCCATGATTCTCATGGCGAAGCAATTGATTTTTCACATACCTTAATTATCATGACATCAAATGCTTATAAAAATAATAATGTAGGATTTTCTCGAAAGAATAAAGAAGATTTAACAGAATATTTTAGTGAAGAATTCTTAGGAAGATTTGATGATTTAATTTTCTTTAACAGTCTAACCAAAGAGCAAGTACTAACATACTTAAAAGACAAAATAAAGGATAAAACACTTGATTATGAACAAATGCTAGTTGATACTTCTTTTGAAAAATATGGATTTAGATACATAAACAAAATAATAAATAAATATAAGCAAAAAATAAATAGTTAAAAACAACAAACTAACTAGAAAATATATATATAATATATTGTTAATATGTTGACAAAAATATATAAAAAGTTGTATAATTTTACCAGAAAGAAAAAGAGGTGAAAAAATGGAGAATTTAACAAGTGCTATAAATGTACAAATAGACAAACATGATAAAGAACTTGCTACAAATATTTTAAAAGACCTTGGTTTAAATATGAGTACATTCATCAATATGGCAATAAAGCAATTGATAAAAAATGATGGCTTGCCTTTTGAAGTGAAAAATAAAAGACCGAGTAAAGAATTGCTCGAAGCGTTAAAAGAAGGAAAATATATCGAGAATGAAATTCATGAAGGTAAGCGAGTTGGATATAAAAATATTGATGAAATGATGAGGTCAATTGTTAATGATTGATTTGAAAGAAAATACAAAATATAGAATAGATTATACAACTAAATTTAAAAAGCAATTAAAAAAAATTGATAAAACAAAATAAAGATATAAATGAATTTTTAAAAGTAATTACAAAACTTGCCAACTTAGAAGAATTAGAGCCAAAATATCAAAATCATAAACTAATAAATGATAGCATATATAATAATTGTTATGAATGTCATATTAGACCAGATTGGCTCTTGATATATAAATATGTAGACCAAGAACTTTTACTGCTTTTTGCAACTGGTAGTCATAGCGAATTATTCCAATAAAAAAGACCAAAAAGGTCTATATTCCCAAATCAAATTTCATTTGGGGATTTTTTTCTTTAACAAGTTTTCTTGGATATCCCTCAATCTTAATATCATCTTGTGTAAAATCATAAAAATTTTCTTTTTCTGGATTTAACCATATGGTTGGATTACAATCAATTGGTTCCCTAGTTAACATTTCATGAGCTTGATTTATATGTCTATCATAAATTTGAATGTTGTTATAAAACCATGTAAATCTTCCTGGCGTATAGCCTGTATGTCTAGCAACCAAATAAAGGAAAACCAAATATTGTACTTGATTAATACAACCAGCAGTTAAAAAGTCACTACTTCTTTGAAATAAAGACATATCAAGATAATCTATGCCATCACGTCCATGTCTAACATTCCAAACTGTTTGATAAGCGCAAGGCTTTAACCCATGTTCTTCCTTAAAATCATCCACTTGCCACATATTAATAATATGTCTTCTACCATCAGGGTCATTTTTTAAACCATCAAGTAAATCTTTTACTAAATGGTGCCTTCTAACAGTTTCACCATAACAAGCACCAATAGTACGATTACCAATATCCCATTCATCCCACCAAGTAACTCCATATTTATCTTTTAAAACATCTAAATTATTAGATTCATCTTGATAAATCCAAAGTAACTCACCAATTGCACTTTTAACCGCGATTGGTCTAAGTGTAATGAGGGGGCTTTCACCTTTCGTTAAATCATAAGTACACATGCCATGATTAACACTTAAAGTGTGAGCAGGAACTCCATCACTATATTTCGGTCTAGGATTTTTATCTAGACAACCCTCATTTAAAATTCTTTCGATAATTTCTTTGGTGTATGCATCACCCTTTGTTCCATGCATAAAATTACCTCCTTATTTTAATTATAAAAGAATTTAATCAGAAGTCAATGAATGATAAAGAAAAAGAGGGCAAACAAAAGAAATTACGGGAAAAATTTAATGTCAACTTATTTACATTTATTTTTTAAAGAATTTAAAAGGACTTGAAAAATTATAAACAAAGTTTACTTGACAATAGCCCTTATTTTGTGTAAATTAAAAATGGTGGTAGTATGGTTTCAATCAAAATAATCGCAGCAATAGGGAAAAATAATGAACTAGGCATAAATAATGAATTAATATGGCATTTAAAAGAAGATTTAAAGTTTTTCAAAGAAGAAACAACAGGACATAAAATAGTAATGGGATATAATACTTTTTTATCTTTACCAAAATTGCTTCCAGAAAGAACGCACATTGTTTTAACTCATCATGAAATTGATAATAAAGAGGTAATGGTATTTTCTAATTTTGAAGAATTACTAAATTATTTAAAAACGCTAGACGAAGAAGTATATGTAATTGGAGGTTCATCTATTTATAAACTATTTTTAAATATTGCCAATGAACTAATTTTAACTGAAATTGATAGTGAAGCTCTAGCTGATGCTTATTTTCCCATATTTAACAAAGAAGAATATGATAAAGAATTAATAGATGAACATATAGAAAATGATATTAGTTATAAACATGTAAGATATAGGAGGAAGTAATATGAAAGGCAAATTAATTGTAATTGAAGGAACGGATTGTTCAGGAAAAGAAACGCAAAGTAAATTATTAGTCGAAAGATTAAAAAAAGATGGCGAAAAAGTAGCAACTATATCATTTCCTATGTATGATACACCATCAGGAAGAATTGTTGGGGCCTGCTTACTTGGAAAACCTTATCTATGTGAAGAATATTTAAAAGAGAGTCACAGCTTTTTTCCGGAAGGTGGAGGAGAAGTGGATAGTCTAACAGCCCTTTGTTACTATGCTGCTGATAGACGTTATAACTTGCCGATAATAGAGAAATATTTGAATGAAGGCTATACTTTAATTGCAGATAGATATGTAACAAGCAATATGGCTCATCGTGGAGGCATGTTAGAAACAAAAGAAGAGCGATTAAAAATGTATCAAAAAATAGATACTTTAGAGTATGAATTAATGGAACTACCAAGACCTAATCAAGTAATCCTTTTATATATGCCATATGAACAAGCCTGTGTATTAAAGAAGCAAAGAAAAGAAGCACCAGATGAAGTAGAATTAGACGAAAACTATTTAAAAAGTGGCGAAAGAGCATATTTAGAACTAGCAGATATCTATCATTATGATGTAATAAATTGTGTAGAAAATAATCAAATTAGAACCATTGAAGACATTAATGAAGATGTATATAAATTAGTGCGAAAAAAGACGAGAAGTTAAATTTTAATAAATAACTTCTTTTTTTCATACACTTTAATGTAAAGTAAAACGTCCATTTATTGACAATTTATTTATAGATGATATACTAAAACTAGATAAATGTTTCTACATTTAGGAGGTATAGATGAAAAATTTTACAAATTATACAGTGTATGACAAAAAAGAAGGGCTACATGATGAAACTAAAGTAGCAAGAGGAGCTTTAGGTCACGACCCTGTAACCGGAGCGATTAGTTTTCCAATTTTCCAATCATCAACTTATAGACATATTGGTATAAAGGAAAACACAAATTTTAACTATAGTCGTATTATTAATCCAACAAGGGAAGAATTTGAACGAACAATGGCGATGTTAGACCATGGATATCGAGCTTTTGCAGTATCAAGTGGTATGGCGGCAACTTCTCTTGTCTTAACCATGTTAAAACCAAAAGAACACATTTTAGTATCGGACGATGTTTATGGTGGAACCGTAAGAGCATGTGATGAAGTATTAAAATATAACAATGTGGAATATAACCAAGTAGATTTCACGAACTTAGAAGAGGTAAAGAAAAATACCAAGAAAAATACCAAAATGATGTTTATCGAAACACCAACGAACCCCATGATGAAAGTCGCGGATATTAAAGAAATTTGCAAGTTTGCTCATTCCAAAGGAATTACGGTAGTTGTAGATAATACATTCTTAACAAGCTACTTTCAAAAGCCTTTAGATTTAGGTGCTGATATTGTTGTTTATAGTGCTACCAAATATATTGCTGGTCACAATGATGTTTTAGCAGGTGTTGTGGTAGTAAAAACCAAAGAGCAAGCAGATTACCTAAATTTACAAATGGCCATTTATGGAGCATGTCTTGCCCCAATGGATTCATGGCTAGCCCTAAGAGGACTTAAAACTCTTGCGGTACGTATGGATAGACATAATGAAAATGCTAAAAAAATCGCGGAATTCTTACGCAATCATCCAAAGGTTAAAAAAGTATACTATGTGGGATTTCCTGACCATCCACAATATGACATTACGCTAAAACAAAGTAAAGGCTTTGGTGGCATGATATCATTTGATTTAGGTGATATGGATACGGTAAATAAATTCCTAGAGAAAATAAACTTAATTTTATTCGCAGAAAGTCTAGGTGGAGTAGAAAGCTTAGTAACTCACCCAGCGACTAGAACCCACACTGAAGTATCAAAAGAAACAAGAGAAAAACTTGGCATTACTGACACTTTATTAAGATTATCAGTAGGAATTGAAAATGTAGATGACTTAATTGATGATATTAAGCAAGCATTAGAATAGGTGATTTTATGAGATTTACAAAAATGCAAGCATATGGCAATGATTATGTATATATCGATGCCATCAATCAAAAATTAGATAATTTAAACGAATTAGCCAAATTTGTATCGGACCGTCATTTTGGAATAGGAAGTGATGGAATGGTGCTTATTTGCCCAAGTGATGTCGCTGACTTTAGAATGCGCATCTTTAATCCTGATGGAACGGAAGCAGAAATGTGTGGCAATGCTATAAGAAGTGTTGGAAAATATGTGTATGACCATAAGTTAACAGATAAGACAACATTAAAAATCGAAACTTTAGGAGGCATCAAAACTTTAGAGTTAGAAGTAACAGATGGAGTAGTAACAAATATAAAAGCAAATATTTCCAAACCAATTTTTGATTCTAAACAAATTCCTGTAAATACAAGTAAAGACAAATTTATCATGGAAGATGTAAAAATATTAGATAAAACATTTAAGTTAAGCAGTTTATCTTGGGGAAATCCCCATACCGTTTTATTTGTGGATGATGTGATGACTTTTGATGTAGCAAAGTACGGACCAGCGATTGAAAATAATAGGGAAGTATTTCCAAATAGAACAAATGTAACATTTGCAGAGATTGTAAACAAAAATTATATTAAAATAAGAGAATGGGAACGAGGAACTGGTGAGACAATTGGATGTGGAACCGGATGTTCTACGGCGGTAGTTATCGCTAGTACTCTAGGACTTACTGATAGAATATGCCAGGTTGAACAAATTGGGGGAATCTTAGAAATAGAATATGCCGAAAATGGCGAGTTATTTATGAAAGGACCAAGTAATTTTGTTTTTGAAAGTGAGATAGATGTATCCCATATTATAGGAGGAAAGTAAAATGAAAAAATTAAAAGATATTTTAAATGGTATTAGTTATAGTATATTATCAGGGTCTGATGATATAGAAATTAATGATATTAAATATGACAGTAGAAAAGTGAAAAAAAATGATGTATATATAGCCCTAAAAGGTTATACAACAGATGGACATGAATATATACCGGAAGCAATTGCTAAAGGAGCTAAAGTAATAATCGTATCTAAAATATTAAATATTGTTGGTGATGTAACGATAATTAAAGTAGATGATTCAAGAATTGCCTTATCTTATATGTCTGCTAACTACTTTGATAATCCTGCGGCTAAATTAAAAGTGATTGGTGTAACTGGAACAACCGGAAAAACCACCACAACTCATATGATAAGAGAAATGTTACTAAAAAGTGGCATAAAATGTGGTTTAATTGGTAGTATTGGTATTAAGTATGACGAACAAGTAATTCATACCGATAATACAACTCCCGAATCTTATGAAGTTCATAAATACTTTAAAGAAATGCTAGACCATGGTATAACTCATGTTGTTATGGAAACATCTAGTCAAGCCTTCAAATTAAATAGACTTGCAGGAATTACTTTTGACTTAGGAGTTCTTACGAATGTTACAACTGACCATATTGGCCCAGGCGAACATGAAAGTCAAGAAGAGTATGTAGCTTGCAAAAATAAATTATTCTTAAATAGTAAAGAAGTAATCAGCAATAATGATTCTGCATATTTAAATGAAGTTTTAAAAGGAGTAGAAGTACCTATTACAACTTATGCTATTAAAGAACCAGCTGATTTAAAAGTAACAGATATTAAATTAATGAATGATGCTGATTTCTTTGGCTCTGAATTTACAACGGAAGGATTAATAAATGATACCTTTAGAACATGCATCCCTGGCGAATTTAATGTATATAATGCTTTATGTGCTTTACTTGTATGTTATAAATTAGGAGTAGATATTTCTAAGGCCAAAGAAGCTTTACTTACAGTTAAGGTAAGAGGCCGTATGGAAACAGCTTTAGTAACACCAAAATTCAAAGTTTTAATTGACTATGCTCATACAGAAGATGGTATGAAAGGCCTAGTTAAAACACTCCGAGACTATAAACCAAAAAGATTAGTTAGTGTTTTTGGAGGCGGCGGAAATCGTCCCAAAGAAAGAAGATATAATCTTGGCGAAATTATTGGTGGTGCCTCTGATTTATGTATTATTACTGAAGACAATCCAAGATTTGAAGAAATATCAAGTATTAACAAAGATATAAAAGTTGGCTTAGATAAAGTAGGCGCAAAATACATAGAAATACCAGACCGAGCTGATGCAATTAAATATGCATGTGAAAATGCCGAGGAGGGCGATTTAATTTTACTAGTTGGTAAAGGACATGAAGAATATCAAGACATAAAAGGTGTAAAATATTACTTTAATGAATTAGATGTAATAAAAGAAATTAAGAAGAATTTAAAATAATCTTCTTTTTTCTTTTGAAAAATGATAAAATAGTAAATGGAAAAGAGTGATAAAAATGAAAGAAAAAATAATTGGAAAAATAGCAGTTAGTAACAGACATGTTCATTTAACAAAAGAAATATATGATAAACTTTTTAATGAAGCTTTATCAATCAAAAGACCATTAAACCAGATTGGCGAATTTGCTTCATTCCAGACGGTTACGCTAAAAACCGAAAAAGCTGAAATACCAAATGTGAGAGTAATTGGCCCATTAAGAAGTTATAATCAAGTAGAAATATCAAGAACAGATGCTTACACTTTAGGACTCAATCCTCCGGTAAGACAAAGTGGTGACCTAGAAGATAGTGAGACAATTACGATTATTGGCCCAAAAGGAGAAGTAACTTTAAAAGATGCTTGTATTCAAGCTGAAAGACATGTTCATATGAATGAAAAGAAAGCAAAAGAATTAGGTTTAAAACATGAAGACATGGTTCATTTAATAGTAGATAATGATAAAGGTGGCGTGATGGATGCTTTTGTAAAAGTAAGTGATAATGGCTTCTTTGAAATTCACATTGACAAAGATGATGCCAATTGCTTTTTACTTAAAACGGGTGATGAGGTTATAATTGAAAAATAGTTTTTACATCAAAGATATATTAATTCCATCCCGTTTAGTTTTAGCCCCTATGGCGGGTATTTCCAATACTTCTTATCGTAAAATTGTCAAAAAAATGGGAGTAGGCTTAATTTATGCCGAAATGGTTAGCTCTAATGCTTTAACTTATGGAAATAATAAAACTCTAGAACTTTTAAAAATGAGTGAGGAAGAACGTCCGATTGCTCAGCAAATATTTGGCAGTGATGTTGATACTTTTGTTGCCTCCGCTAAAATTGTGGAAGAAAAAATGCATCCTGATATGATAGATATTAATATGGGATGTCCTGTACCCAAGGTTGCCCTAAGAGCTCAAGCAGGAAGTGCGCTACTAAAAAATCCAGAAAAAATAAGAGAAATCGTTAGGACTGTTGTAGCATCTGTAAAAGTACCAGTTACCGTAAAAATTAGGAGTGGTTGGGATGAAGAAAATATTAATGCTCCACTAGTGGCTAAAGTATGTGAAGAAGCCGGTGCCAGTGCAATAGCAATTCATGCGAGAACTAGGAAACAAGGTTACAGTGGACAAGCCAATTGGAATATTATAAAAAAAGTAAAAGAAACAGTTTCTATTCCTGTAATTGGAAATGGTGATGTAGATAGCCCTGAAAAAGCTTTAAAAATGTTAGAAGAAACGGGCTGTGATGCGGTAATGATTGGTAGAGCTGCCATCGGTAATCCCTGGATTTTTAAAGAATGTAAGGAATATATTGAAAATGGTGTATTAATTTCTAAACCAACTTATGAAGAAAAAATAGATATGATAAAATATCATTATCATTTATTAAAAGAAGATAAAAATGAAAAATTAGCTCTACTTGAAATTAGAACCCATGCTCTAGCATACTTAAAAGGTATGCCAGAAGCAAAACAATATAAAGAACTAATATGCAAATCGAAAACCGAAGAAGAATTTTTAAATATTTTAGATAATTATAAAAGTAAACTAAAAGAACTAGATTAATCAAAAAATTAAACAAAGTTAAATAAAAAAAGCACCTAAATAATATTGATGTTTTAAATCTTGTATTTAAAGCTAGGACAATACTTTTTGAGAGAACAATCTCTCTTTTTGTTTACATTCATTTTAAGAGATTTTGTCGTAAACAAATAAATTTGTAGCCATTCGTATCCCTAGTTATTTACTTACTTTAAAATGTATGCTATATAAGCATTATGGGAGGATGTGGCATGAAAGAACAACAGTATTACGAGGAAATTGAACATCTAATTAAAAGTAACGAAATAAATAAAAGGGTTAGAAAACTAGAAGAAAATCATAGTTTAGTTGAAACTTATTGGCAAATTGGAAAATTAATTTTTGAAGCGCAAGGTGGAAGCAAAAGGGCAAAGTATGGGAACGAACTAATTAAGAAATGGTCCGTTAAACTTACAGAACTTTATGGAAAAGGTTATAATGCTAGCAACTTAAGAAAATTTAGACAATTCTATTTGTCATTTGAAAAAAGTTCCCCACTGGGGAGTAAATTAAGCTGGTCTCATTATAGGGAACTTTTAATATTTAAAGATGCAAATAAAAGAAATTATTACATTAATTTATGTATTAAAAATAATTTATCTAAAAGGGAATTAATTAATGAAATAAAATCAAATTCTTATGAAAGACTAATTGATAAACCAGATAAAATAGATATTTTTATACCTAATAAATCAACAATTACAACTGATATGAAAAATCCCATTATTATTCCTATCCAAAATGAAGTAAACAATGAACATGATTTAGAGTTAAGTATTATTAGTAATCTAAGTTTTTTCTTTAAACAATTAGGTCAAGGATATTCCTTTATTGATAATCAATATAAAATAAGTGATGGTAATAATAATTATTACATAGATATCTTATTGTTTAATTACAAGTTAAATTGCTTTATTGTAGTAGAGTTAAAGCTTCGAAGTCTAAAAAAAGAAGATAAAGCCCAAATCGAATATTATATGAAATTAGTAGATGAACAAATAAAAGAAGTATATCACAATAAAACGATAGGTATTATTATATCTAAAGATAGTGATAAGCTTATCGTTAATTTTATTAAAAGTAGTGATATAATTCCTTTATACTATAATCTACAAGAAAGGATAAAATTATGAATGAAGAAAAATATTACCAAGAGATAGAACATTTAATTAAAAGCAATGAAATAAATAAAAGAGCGAGAAAATTAGAAGAAAATAATGATTTAGTAACAACCTACTGGGAAATAGGAAAATTAATTGTGGAAGCCCAGGGAGGAGAAAAATATGCAAAATATGGAAATGAATTAATCAAAAAATGGTCAATTAAATTAACAGAAGCTTATGGCAAAGGTTATGATTATACGAATTTATCTAGGTTTAGACAATTTTATTTGTCTTTTCCAATCCTTGGCGCAGTGCGCCAATATTTAAATTGGACACATATACGAAGACTATTACCTATTAAAGACAAGAATAAAAGAAATTATTATATTAATTTATGTATTAAAAATAATTTATCAGAAAGAGAATTAACAAGAGAAATAAAATCTAATTCGTATGAAAGATTAATAGATAAACCCGATAAAATAGATATAATTACCCAACCTAAATACTCTATTACTACTGATATGAAAAATCCAATTATTATTCCTATTAGTCAAGAAATTAAAACTGAACATGATTTAGAATTAAGTATTCTTGCTAATTTAGATTTTTTCTTTAAGCAATTAGGTGATGGCTTTTTATATGCAGGACACCAATATAAAATAAATGATGGTAAAAATAATTACTACATAGATATTTTACTATTTAATATCAAATTAAATTGCTATGTTATAGTAGAATTAAAACTTCGAAGTTTAAAGAAAGAAGATAAAGCGCAAATAGAATATTACATGAAATTAATTGATGAACAGGTAAAAGAAGTACATCATAATAGAACGATAGGTATTATTATATCAAAAGAAAGTGATAGGTTTATAATTAATTTTATTAAAAGTAATGATATTATTCCTTTATATTATGAATTACAAAAGGCTGTAATAATAAAGATTGAGTGATATAATAAATTTGGCTAATCTAGTTAAATGAAGATGATGTCTCCGTATAACTTTAACAGCTCGAACAGTCGTGCTAACGTGTTCAATGTGAATTCGAATGGCAACCTCAACTGGAACAACGTGAATAACACGAATGGTGTGCGCCCAATATCCTTTTACACTTAGTATTTGGTTAAGGCTAAATAAAAAAGCATTAGGATACAAGATTAGCCACAGGTAAAAACCTAAACAAATAATATTGATATTTTAAATCTCGCATTTAAAATTAAAACAATATTAAAAAATGCCTTACAATTAGGCATTTTTTTCATCTTTTAGCATAATTTTAGCAATTTGATTAACAGGTCCAGCACCAATCGTTAAAATTAAGTCATTTTCTTTTACATTTTCTTTTAAATAACTAGCAATTTCCTGATAAGTAGGAATATGTTTAACATGAGGATTTTCTTTACTTATTAATTTAACTAAATCATCTTCTTTCACATTCCAAATATTAGTTTCTCTGGCCGGATAAATATCACATATAATAATATGGTCAAACTTACTTAATACTTGAGCAAATTCTTGTAAATGTTCATAAGTTCTACTATAAGTATGCGATTGAAATACTGCCCAAGTTTCATGATGTTTAATGGATTTACTAGAATGATAAGTCGACATAATTTCTGTAGGATGATGAGCAAAATCATCAAATAAATGAGCTCCGTGATATTCACCAAGATATTCAAACCGTCTTCCCACACCACCAAATTCTTTTAATGCTTTTTTAATAATTGAAATATCAATTTGATAATTCATACACATTAAAGTAGTAGCTAAGGCATTCATAATATTATGACGACCCAAGACACCTAAAGTAAAAGTTTCTAAATATTCATGATTATAATATACATCAAAAGTTGGGAAGCCTAAATCGGAATAGCTTATATTTTTAGCAACAAGATTAGCATCACTATCTATTCCATAAGTAAGGGTATTTTTACAAGTGAACTTTAAATCTTTAATATTTTCATCATCAATATTAACAACTAAATAACCATTTTCTGGTAACAAATCAATATATTTTTGAAAAGATTTCTTAGTATTCTCAACTGTTTTAAAATAATCAAGATGGTCATCATCAATATTTAAAATAATTTCACTAGTAGGGTGAAAATGTAAGAAGGAATCAACATATTCACATGCCTCTAAAATAAAATATTTTTTTCCACCAATATAATAATTACCATGAATTTTCTTTAAAGAAGCACCAATGTTAATAGTTGGATTAAGACCAGCTTCTAAAAATACAGAAGCAACCATACTAGTAGTAGTACTTTTACCATGAGTACCACTAATACATATTAAATTTTCATATTGCTTTGTATATTCACCTAAAAATACAGCTCTCTCAACACATTCAATATTGTTTTCTCTGGCACATACTAACTCTACATCATCATTTGCTATAGCGGCAGTATAAATAACCAAATCAGCATTTTTAATAGCATCAATATTATGACCAATTGTAACTGGAACACCAATACTTTCTAAATACCTTGTATTATCTGATTCTTGCATATCACTACCCATAACCATTTTACCATCATTTTTAAGCATAGCAGCAATTGCATACATACTAGCACCACCTATACCTATTAAATAAATAGATTGATACTTTGAAATCTCTTTTTTCATCACTTCACCTCATAACTTTATTATATTATATACTCTAAAATAAGGATTAAGCAATAAAAATTCTTTTTTTTTATGTCAAACAATGTTATAATTAGATTGGTTAATTTTAAATAACGATTTTTTGATATAAATGGGAGGAGTTTATGAAAAGCTTAAAATATATATTCTTTGCTTTTGTTATTTCTTTTATAGCTTTAAGTAATATAAATGCAGAAACTTGTACATATAATGGCAGTATTGATGGTGCTGATTTTACTTATAGATGTAGTGTATCAGCAAGTGCAATGTCTTGTTCTTTTGTAAGTAATGGGAATGTATCTTACAAAAAATATGAAAATAATACTGTATCAAATTCAACATCAAGCCAAACAAGTAAAATGAAAATAGCAGATTATCTTGACGAAAATGGTAATGTAGATTGTAGTAGAGTTTCTTCTCTTACAATAGATGTCGGAGTTACTAGCCTACAAGAGATACATGTTTTTAATGTTGGGGAAAACATAAGCTGTGGCATAGCATCAGGATTAAGTTACCAATATTCTGGTTGTCCAACATTTAAATTAACAAATAATAATAGTAATGGTAATAGTGGTGCTGGAGATATTAGTGAAAATAATGGTGGAGCATCAGATACAACATTTGATACATCAACTTTTTGTACTGGTCCAGTACAAGGTGTATTTACAACTTTAGGTTGGGTATTTTTCATTTTAAAAATATTAATACCTATTATTTTAATTGTCTTTGGAAGTATTGATTTTGCTAAAGCAGTATTATCAAGCAAAGATGATGAAATAAAAAAATCAGCGAAAACTTTAGTAATGAGAGCAATTGCGGGTGTTATCATTTTCTTTGTACCAACATTATTGAATTTTATAGTTGAATTACTTGGTGAAGATGATTTATATAATGGCACATTTGCAACATGTACTCATTGTATGTTAGAACCAACAGATGATGCTTGTAGAAAGTTGGTGGATTAGAATGAAAAAATATGCACTTTTAATAACATTTTTATTCTACTTTGGTTTAATCAATGTAAATGCTGCAGAGTTTGCACCTAATGAGTGTGAAGACTCTAATTCTTGCGTTGCTGTTTGCAGTTATACAAACAAATTTGATGTAACACGTATTATGACAATTTATTATCATTTTAATGGAGAGTGGTCTGTAAGTTATTGGAATGGAATAGGCGATATAGGCGAAGACATGTATTATGGTGGGACAAAAGGACCAAACGGTTTTGGAAACATATTTAGTAGTAGTGGTTCTCCAAATATTTATTGGGAAGTAGAAAACATAGGTACATCGAATTTTAGATGCCCAGAACACGCATTCTTTGATAGAAATGCTTTTACCGAAATGTGCTTTTCTGATGATAGTGAAACTTGTGAAAACAAAAGCGGATGGTTTGCAACTAAATTTGGGAAAGAAGATAGCGGTTTTCAATATGATGAAAAAAATTATGATTTGCTTCATCAATTTGAAGTTTATTCCAATACGATGTTCGATGGTATAAAAGAGGACCTTGCAAATGGTAAATATAATGACTTAATTAATAGCGGTAATTTTGAAGAAGAAATTGTTGATAGTATTATCCAAGAATCAATGGATGTTTTTCAGACCAATGTTTTATATGATAACCCGTTTCCTACTTTTATAGCAAATTCAGAAGCTTATCAAAATATTCATAATCAAGTTGGTACAGCTTTAGAAGCTGCAATTGAAGAAGCAAAAGAAAAAGCTGAACAGGAACATGAAGCAGGAAATACTGCTACAGAAGAATTTGAAGATACTATGGAAGCGTTGGATAATGTAGACCCAGATAAAGCTGTTGATGTAGCAAAAGAAACATTAGATTTTGTTGTAAGAGATAGTATTGGTAACAATTTAGGATGGGAAGCTAATTCTTGTGACAGTATTTTAGGAAGTGTAAATAATCATGATGCACCAGCATATTATTTGAATTTTGCCTTTAATATTTTAAAATACATTGCTATTATTGCTTTATTTGTGCTTACAGTTTTAGATTTTGCTAAAGCAGTTGCCTCAAGTGATAATGATGCTTTAAAAAAAGCGTTACAAAAAGCAATAAAAAGGTTAATTATTTGCGTAGTTATTTTCTTCTTACCAAGATTAATTAACTTTATATTAGGTTTATTGGGTATTGTAGATGACCCTACTTGTGGAATAGGGGTGAATTAATATATGCTTGATTCGATATTAAATGCTATTCAAAGTGCTATATTTTGGCTTTTACTAAAAATAGATGCCATAGTATATACCTTTATAGATTGGATTTATCAAATTATATTAATGTTAGCTAATGGAGATATATTAGGCAATACAAATCTTGTAGATGAATTAATAAATCGTCTATATATTATTGTAGGCGTAATAATTTTATTCTTAGTAGCTTATTCTTTATTGAGAAGTATGGTTAATCCAGATGAGGCTTTAAAAGGAAAGGAATCTCCCGTAAAAATAGTTCAAAATGTTATAATATCAGTAGTGTTAATTGCAGTAATACCTTATGTATTTGATTTTGCAATGGGATTTCAAAATTCACTTTTACAGCAAAATACAATCGGTAGGTTAATCCTTGGAGAAGGAAGTGGCGAAAATGCTAGTTCATCAACGATTGATGATGGAGGATTCAATATTGCTATAAGTGTCTTTCAAGCCTTTTTTCAACCAAATTCAAGTGCCGGCTATTGTACTGGAAATACATCTATTGACCAAAATTATCCAGATTGCATTAGATTAGAAGAAAGTATTGGCAATTATAATAATTACTATGATTGGTGGAATACGGAAGTTATTAGTAACAAGAATCTTTTTGCTATAGCAGATTCATCTGATTTAGTTGCCGAAGAAAAAATATCATATACTTTTATTATATCAACACTTGCAGGTGCATTTGTAGTATTTGTTTTAGTTTCATACTGTATAGATATAGCTATTCGTTTAGTCAAATTAGCAGTATTTCAATTAATAGCACCATTACCTATTTTAGCGAGAATAGTTCCAAATGAACAAACAAAAAAAATATTTAGTAACTGGTTAAAAGCAACAATATCAACTTATGTTGAAGTATTTATTCGGCTTGGAATTTTATTTTTTGCAGTATTTATTATTGATTTAGTAGTGGGTAATTTTAATACTATATTTAATACTATGGGAAATAATTTAGGAAATGTTAATCCGGTATTGGTTTTAATTGCCCAAGCTTTAGTAATATTAGGTATAATACTATTTGTAAAACAATTACCTGGAATTATAAAAGATATTACAGGACTTGATGGTGGAAAATATAACGTATTTGGTAGTGCCATGAGAGGATTTAATACTTTAAGAAGTCTTCCAAAAATTGCAACGCAAACCTGGAATAACACTAATGATAATCCAAATCATGGAAAAATATGGAATAATGCGAATAAATTAAAAAATGCTCTATTAAGTACTGGAAAAGGTGTAATAAATAATCATGAAGCAGAATATAAAGGAATAGGAGATTTAAATAAAAATTATGAAAAAATTACAACTGACAATTTAGCTGAAAGAAGAAGAAAAGAAGCTATTAGAAAAGCTAAATTAAATAGAAAAGACAGATACAAAAGAGAAGCAGGACTTAAAGAACAAGATAGAGCAGCTGCAATCCATGAGTATTTCCATGGTTCTACAGATACCAAGGCAATTGAAGAAAAAATCAAACTTGCTAATTCTGTTGGAAAAGATATTAAAAGCAAGATTGTTGATGAGGCAATAGATAAAAATTTACGTGTTAAACGATTAGATAATGCATGGAAAACATTACAAAATAAAGCAGTTGATGCAAATGACTATTTTGAAAGAGTTACAGCAGATAATTATCAAACTTTGGGGCTAACATTAAGTGAAGTAGGTTCATATTATGACGCACAAAATGGTAGGGCACTAGATTATAATACTGCTTATAATGAAGCAAGAAAGTTAAAAGAGGCCCAAGAAGGAACTTTAAAAAAACAAAGAGACAATGCGGCTTTCGAAACTATGTGGGGTGCTATTAATGGAGATTTTTCAGTATTTGATGCTAGTGACGTTGATACTATAGAAAAGCAACAATTTGTACAGAAGTTTTTCGAAAATTTACAAAGTCAATTTAATGAAAATATAGAGTATGCAAAAGCAAAGAATTCTGATATAGCAGGAAGTGCACGTTTAAGTGCAAGAATTGATGTTACAACAATGAGTGATGCTAAAGTGCTAAAAGATATGGTCGGTGACAAAAAACTTGAAGCTGATACTTTAGCTACTGGTTACGATAAAGACTTGGCTGCTGCAAATAGTAGAGAACAATTGAAAGCGGAAATTAAAGGAGACAAAAAATAATGTTTGGTTTTAAAAGAGTAACACAATATGAAAAGGATTACTTAAACCATAAAAAAAGTAGCTTAGAAGATTTATTAGAGATTAAAAGCAGACTGGAAAAATGGTGTTTTGAATATGATGAAGAATTTTTAAATTTATTCAATTCTTATAAAAATGCCCAAAATACTGACTATGTAGGATTAGCTTTAAAAAGAAACCGCAGCTCTGAAAAGTCAATGGAAGACACAATTAATGAAGCCTTGACGTTACAACAACGTGATTTATCTACATTAAAAGAAAAAATGCTTTTAGAATTTAACAGATTCATAAATAATCAATTGCAAAATAGAAACGCAAAATATCATACTTTATTTAAAAATGTCTATGATGCTGAAAAAGAAAAATATTATAACGCAAGAGCATTTTATAAAGAACTTGATAGTATAGAATTTATTCAAGAAATGGAAGATTTGGATAGATATTTAATGTGTTTAAAAATGATTTATTCGAATTTTTTAGCAAAAGAATATACACAAATAAATCAAGTAAGGTAATGTATAAATTAATTATCCTAAAAATTAAAAACATAATCTCAAAAAAGAAAGCAAATTTAAGCTTTCTTTTTATTTACTACTATCCCTTTAAAAATAAATATGATATAATAAATAAGTAAAATTAGGAGGTAAGTAGTGTGAATAATTATTTAATACCTGCCAATTCCAAAAAATCCCAATTAATATTAGGCTTTTTTAGAGGAATAGACTTAATACTATTTGGTTCTGGTGTGGGCATAACACTAATATTATTACTAACAATTCAAAGCGCTAATATGGGAGTAATGATGCTTATTCTTGCTCCAGCTCTAATAACAGGGTTCTTAGTAATGCCTGTACCAAATTATCATAATGTATTGCAGTTTATAGTGAATTTATATACATATTTTAGTGAAAGAAGAAGATATTATTGGAAAGGATGGTGCTATCAAGATGGCGAAGATAAGTAGTTCTCCCTTTACCGAAGATTGGTTACCAGTAAAACAAATTTTAAATGGAATGATTCAGTTAGATACTGGCGAGTATGTAACTGGTGTAAAAGTACATCCTAGAAATATTTTTATTGTTGACCAAGGCTTACAAAATGCTATTATTGGTAATTTAAGAAACTTTTATAATTCTATTAGTTTTGAATTCTGGTTAATTATCGCTGACCGTCCTGTAGATATTGGCTTGTATTTATCAAACTTACAAATTTTATATAACAATACAGATAGTCCAATTCAAAAAAAATTAATCATGGAAGATATTAACAAAGCAAATATGTTTATGAGTGCTGAATATAATGTCGTTGATACCGAATACTTTATATTATTTAAAGAAAAGAGAATGGAGTTAATTCAAAAGAATTTACACACCTTAATCAGTGGACTTGCTAATTCTGGTCTTAATTCCAATCAAGTATCAAACGATGATTTAAGAATGATTTTAGATAATTTCTTAAATGGTGGAGTACACACAACATTTGGGACGGTGATGAGCTAATGGCAAAATTAAAAAGTGAAATAGCTCCAAAAGGAATGGAGTTTAAACCAACCGAATTTACTTTAGGTGGGAAATATTGTACCATTATGACAATTATCTCTTACCCTAAAAGTATTTATGTAGGCTATTTATCGGATATTACCAGCATTAGCGGTGTAAAAGTAGCAATTAAACATATTCCAATTGAATTTAGTACATTACAAAGAATGTTAAATAAAGAAATAGCCGATTTAAAAATGCGCTATCAAAACGAAAGAGATAAAACGATTCAAGAACGTATTAGACAAGATTATGAATCACTTGAACAATTCATATCTATGCTTGCAGCGACTCAAGCAAGAATCTTTGATTTTCAAATGCATGTAATGATTAGTGCTGATTCCAAAGAAGATTTAGAATTAAAGAAAATGCAAGTTAGAACGTATCTTGATGCGTTAGGTATGCGTGGTATTTCTTTAATGTTCGAACAAGAAAAAGTATTAAAATCAATTATTCCCATATTCCCTAAACAAGATATTGAATCAAGAATTGGCACACCAATTCCATCTATTACTGTTGCCGCTATGTACCCATTTGTCTTTGATAGTATAAAAGACCCAGGAGATGCTACTCTTTTTGGTGTTGATTTCTCAGGTGGTGTCGTATTATTTAATCAATTCTTATATCAAATTAAAAAAGAAAACAATCGTAATAATGCTAACATGATTTTACTTGGTACATCTGGTTCCGGAAAATCAACCGCTGCCAAATTACTACTTAGAACTCATCTTCGCAATGGCTGTAAAGTCGTATGTATCGACCCAGAAGGAGAACTAGAAGAAATGGCTCACTCTTTAGGAGGAGATTTCCTAGATTTAGGCAAAGGTGGCGACTTTGGTATGATTAACCCCCTTGAAGTTGTTGTCGATGCTGATGAAGAAGAAATTGCTCAAGGACTAGGATATACCATTTTAACTAGAACATTACAACAATTAAAAGCTTTCATGAAATATTTATATCCCGATATTGAAGAAGATGTGCTAACAATGTTCAGTGAAATTGTCCAAGATACCTACAAAAGATATAAAATAGATTTTGATACGGATTTTACGAAAATTACTAGTGCTGATTATCCAACTTTTGATGATGTATACGCAACAATAAAAGGAAGGCTCTTATCAATGCCTGATGCTACTCGTGAACGTGATGTGATTGAACGCTTAGAGTTAAAGATAAGACCACTCACGAAAGAATTACGTTATTATTTCACGGGTCATACTACTCTTAGATTTAACAGTGATTTTATTGTCTTCAATATTAGAGAATTAATGAATAGTGATGAAAATATTAAAAACACATTATTCTTTAATATCTTAAAATATGCTTGGGGATTAACATTAGATAAAAATATCAACACTGTAATGATGGTAGATGAAGCTCACGTATTATTATCAAGTAGAAATGAATTAGGAGCTGAATTCTTAGCTCAAATTCAAAGACGTTCAAGAAAATACAATACTGGTACAATCATTATTACACAACAACCAACCGATTTTGCAGCTCCAAACATGATTGTTCATGGTAAAGCAATATTTGATAATGCTTCCTACTATTTAGTAATGGGCTTACGGAAGCAAGCTGTGGATGACTTAGCTAAACTAATTGATTTAAATGAGTCAGAAAAAGATAGTATTAAATATTATAACCAAGGAGAAGCTCTATTTATATGTGGTAACAGAAGAATGAGAATTACTGTTATTGTAACCCAAGAAGAATTAGATTCCTTTGGTTCTGGCGGAGGATTATAAAAATCCTTCTTTTAGGTTAATCTAATCAAGTGACATGTCTCCGTATAACTATCCAAATGCTAACGTGTTCCTTGTGAATTCGAATGGCAACCTCAACTGGAACAACGTGAATAACGGGTATGGTGTGCGCCCAATATCCTTTTAAACTCAGTACTTGATTAAGGTTAAGTAAAGAAGCATTAGGATACAAGATTAGCCTGTGGATTATTCCTAAATAAATAATATTGATATTTTAAATCTTGTATTTAAAATTAAAACAATATAGGATAGAGTGAACGCTCTATCTTTTTACTTTACACGGACTTTAAGAGATATTGTCGAATATCAATAAGTTTGTAGCCATCTTGTTTTAGAAATATTTACTTATAAAATAATTTATGATATAAGCTAGTTATTCAGGAGGTTACAAATGAATGAATATTATTTAAAGATTAAGACATTAATTGAAACTTATGAAGTAAATCATAAGGTGCGTGCTTTACAAGATAATAGTGAAAAATTACAAATGAATTGGCATATCGGACGGTTGCTGGTTAAAGCCCAAGGAGGAAGCTCTAGGGCAAAGTATGGTGACGGACTAATTAAAAAATGGTCAATGACTCTTACTCATGATTACGGAATGCAATATAGTGCCAGAGAACTTCGGAAAATGCGTCAATTTTATATATTGTTTCCAAAGTGGGGCTCACTGAGCTCCACATTAAGCTGGACTCATTATCGCTATTTACTTCCTATCAAAAATGAAAACGAACGAAACTATTACATCAATCAAGTAATATTAAATAATCTATCTGTAAGAGAACTAAGAGATTTAATTAAAAGTAAAGCTTATGATAGATTATCGTATGCTGATAAAGAAAGTATTAAATTAATTGATAGTAATAATTCAACTTTACTAACCATAGAAGATATGATAAAAGACCCCATTTTAATTAAAATAGATAAACATATTGATAAGTTAAATGAAAAGGCATTACATAAATACATTATTGAAATGTTAGAAGATAAGTTTTTAGAGTTAGGAGTTGGATTTGCTTTAGTGGCACATGAATACAAAATTAAGATAAATAATCATACATTTAGAATAGATTTATTATTCTACAATATAAAATTAAACTCTTATATTGTAGTAGAATTAAAAACAAGAGAATTTAAACCACAAGATATAGGGCAATTAGAATTGTATGTAAATTATATAGATAAAAATATAAAAGAAAATCATAATAAAACAATAGGCTTATTAATAGTGAAAAAGAAAGATAAATATGTAATAGAATATACAACAAATAAAGATATATTTGTCACAACATATAAAGCGAT
>CALWAA010000004.1 GCA_944372725.1 uncultured Bacilli bacterium
TCTGTGTGAGCATGGACTTTCCTCTACATAATACTTATGCAGCATTTGTCCGAATATTATTATTCATATTTTCCAAATACAACTTTTTCTAGTTGACTAATTCTTCTTAGTAAATCAACATTACTAGTATTCCCATTATTAGATGATTCACTGGCAACTAATTGCTCTCTTAAAGAACGAATTTCTGCTTTTAATTTAGCATTATCTTCAGTTAAATCTCTAATTTCCTTTTCATTCCTTTTGATAATGTTGATAAACTCTGTATAGTCACGAATTACCATATCTAGGTATTTATCTACTTCTTGAGGACGATACCCTCTAGCATCAATCTTAAACTCTTTATCAAGAATTTCTTGAGGAGTTAAATAAATTTTATCACTATACACTTTATCACATCCTTACACAACCTAATTATAATATTTTTAAATGCTTTTTGTCAATCTCTTTATATGAATTGTAAGATAATGTCAAATTATATGTAAATATTTTTCGTGCATATCCTTATATATTATGGTAGAATATTTATAAAGGAGATTTGAGTTTATGAAAAATAAAATGATTATTGTGGTAGTATTTTTAATTTTCTTTATGATTGGATTTTTAGGAGTGAGAGGGTTTTTAACTCAAGAGAAAGAAAAAGCTTTTGATTTAGATGGATTTCACATCACTCTTATCGACCAGTTTCAAGAAGAAGAGATGGATGGTGTTACTGTATATTTAGAAAGTGATTATGTCGGTATTGCAGCTTATCAAGAGCCTTTTACCGATTTAGAAATAATTGGGTTAAATAAAAATTCCACTTTAGATGAATATATGCAGTTAGTAATTCAAAATAATGGTGGCGATGAAGAAATAAAGCATGAAAATGACCTTACTTATGTTGAATATGAAAAAGAAATTGATGGAGAAACATATTATTATTTTGTTACTACTTTTAAAGGAGAAGATTCTTTTTGGGGCGTTATTTTCTTTACTTTAAAAGATAATAAAAACACTTATCGAGATGATTTTATTAAATGGGCCCAATCAATTGAAGTTTAAATTGGAATTTTTCCAATTTTTTCATTGTAAAGCGGAAGTAAAGCAACTTAGGAATGTAGATATTTTAACTCATTTATAGTATAATTAATTAAGGTGAAGTGCATGAAGTATCCAAACAACATCAAAAAAAATTATAAGAAAGAAATTAATTATAAAAATCGTGGCATGGATTTAGAAAACCTTATTAATGATGCTTGTAAATATTATTTAGAGCATGATATGGCAGTCATTTATAAAAAACCTACCCCTATTGGAGTCGTGGATGTGGATTATAAAAATGGTGCAGTGATTAATAAGGCTTATTTTAAAGAACCATCTACTCTTGATTATAATGGAATTTATAAAGGAAAATATATTGAATTTGATGCGAAAGAGTGTGTATCAAAAACAAGTTTTCCTCTTAGCAATATTCATCTTCACCAAATTAAACATATTGAACATATTTTAAAACACGGAGGAATTGCTTTTTTAATTATTAGTATGAATAGTAATTATTATTTATTTAAGGGTGATGATTTACTTCATTTTATTAAAGATAATAAAAGAAAAAGTATTCCCTATTCTTTAATACAAGAAATAGGTTATCCTCTTAAATTCAATTATAATATTGGTATTGATTATTTAAAAGGAATAGATGAAGCTTATAAAGGAGTTGGTTATTTTGAAAATACCAAAAATTAAAGTGAAAAAGAAAGTTAAAAATGAAGTGAAAGAACATAAGCCTAAAAAGAAAAAAGCGGGTAGAACCAAAAATACGATTCTTATTATTTTGATTAGTTTAGGAATTATTATTGCTTCTACGGTACTGGCTTTTGCTCTCTTTATTATTATCACATCACCAGATTTCGTAGCACAAGAATTATATACGAAAGAACCTACTATTTTGTATGATATGAATGGTGAGGAAATCACAAGAATTGGTAATGAAAATGTAGAATTAGTTACTTATAGTGATTTACCACAAGTACTTGTTGATGCTTTAATTGCAACCGAAGACTCAAGATTCTTTCAACATAATGGGTTTGATGCAGCAAGATTTATTCGAGCAAGTTTAGGTCAACTAGCTGGTCAAGATGCTGGTGGTGCTTCTACCCTATCCATGCAAGTAATTAAAAATACTTATACGGATGGTACTAAAACAGAGGGTATTGAGGGTATTGTTCGTAAGTTTACCGATATTTATATGGCTGTATTTAAACTAGAAGCTAGCTATACCAAAGAAGAAATTATTGAATTTTATTTTAATAGCCAGTGGCTTAGTGGTGGTTCTATAAATTATGGTTCTATTAATGGTGTTGAACAAGGTAGTCAATATTATTTTGGTAAGTCAGTTTCTGATTTAACTTTAGCTGAAGCTAGTCTACTGGTTGGTATGTTTAATAATCCATCTTTATATAATCCTTATACTAATCCAGAGGGTTGTAGTAATAGACGTTCTACTGTTTTAAGTCTTATGGTAAGGCATGGATATATTACTGAAGAAGAAAAAGAATTTGCAGAGTCTATCCCTGTTCAAAGTTTACTTGCAGACCATACAGAAGATGAAAACTCAAGTATGTATCAAGCATTTATCGATTATACGCTTTTAAAAGTTCAGGAAGAAACTGGTGATGATCCAAGAAAAGTACCAATGGAGATTTATACGACACTAGATCCTAGTATTCAAGAGACTTTATATTTACTAGAAACTGGAGAGCTATATACATTTGCTACGGAAAAAGTTCAGTTTGGTATGGCAGTTACAAGTACTGAAGATGGTTCCGTGCTAGCCCTATCAGGTGGTAGAAATTATGTTGCTTTAGGTACAAATAGAGCTGTTAGTACTGAGTATAAGGGAATTAGAAATCATATTGGTAGTACAGCGAAAATCATTTTTGACTATGGACCTTATATTGAATATTTAAATGGTTCAACTGGACAATTATTTTTGGATCGACCTTGGAGTTATTCTAATGGTACTTCTATTGTTAACTCGAGTCGTGATTATTGGGGAGAAGTAACAATGCGAAGAGCTCTTATTAATTCACGAAATATTCCTGCTATTCAAGCGATGCAACAAGTAGCTAATGAAGTAGGAATGGATAAAATTGCTGAATTTGCTAGTAATTTAGGTATTGATTATGGCGAAGAATTATATGAAGCTGCTGGTTTAGGTGGCTCTGGCGGTTCTAATCCACTTAGTATGTCAGCTGCTTATGCTGCGTACGGTCGTGGTGGTATTTATATTGAACCATATTCATTTACAAAAGTAGTATATATTGAAACAGAAGAAGAATATAATCATCCCGTTGTACAAGAACGAGTTATGAGCGAAGAAACTGCTTACATGATTACTGATATTTTAGTTGATGCCGGAGTAAGTGGTGTTGGTGGTAACTTTAGTATTAGTGGTACCGACATTGCGGCAAAAGGTGGTACTTCAACCATTGATAGTGAATCTGCTAAACAATTAGGTGTTCCTAGTTATACGACACCAAACCATTGGAATATAACCTACTCTCCTGATTATTCAATTGCACTATGGTTTGGATATGATGATTTAAGAGAAGGTTATTTAACAAGTGGTACTGGTTATGGACCAAGACGACAAATTATGGCAGCAGTTGCCAAAAGAATATATAAAACCGGTTCAAGATTCAAGCAACCTAGTGGCGTTGTATCTGCTACTATCGAGCTTGGTACTTATCCGTTACAACTAGCTAGTGACCATACCCCTAGTAGTTTAAAATCAACCGAATTATTTAAAGCTGGATATGAACCAACCGAAGTATCTAGTAGATTTGATACTTTAGCAAATCCAACTAACGGCAAATCAAGTTACGATGGCTCAACCATTCGCATTAGTTGGGATGCTATCGAAACTCCTGATGCAATTAATCCAGATTATTTAGAAGAATACTTTAATGGATACTTCAAAAACTTATATGGTAGTGATTATGCTCAAAAATATTATGAAGCTAGACTAGCTTACAACACATCTAATATTGGTACAATTGGATATCAAGTGTATTTACAAGATGCTAGTGGTAATTTAATAAGTTTAGGTTATACAACTAATAACTATTATACATACACGGCAGCACCGGGAACAAACTATACATTTGTAGTTAAGTCAGCATATAGTATTTTCAAGGATAATATGAGTACTGGACTTACTATTATGGCAAAGACGAATATGGATAGTAATATTGGTGACATGGTAGACCCTGACACCTCAGATGATGAAGAAACTACTCCACCAGTAGATACTGGCCTAGAATAAAAATGAACCTCATTATTACACAAATGAGGTTTTTTATTTGAGATATGGTTTAATTTTTACTCTTTCTCTTAAAAAGCTATAATCGAGATTTTCTATTTCTACTACATCTTTTTGACTATAGTATATTTTATCTAAATATGAGAAAAAATCGATACTATCTTGAGTTTCACCTAAAGCATGATATAAAGCTCTATCTAATTCATAAAAGTTTTTATAAAGAGAACTATAATAAAATTTTCTAAAAAGATATTTGGAAGAAAATAAAGGCTCACAAAGGATTGTAATATTTTCGTAGGCATAATGGTAATTTTTTGGTAATTTAAAATCTTTTAATAACTTCTTGATTGCTAAATCTTGAATAGAAAATTTTTTTAAAAAATTAATATTATCTAAATAAATTTTAGTTAAATAACTATTAAAAGCTTCATCAATCATATCATATTTTATTCCATAACGTGTTTCTTGGGCTAAACCACTATAAAAATAGGGGTCATTACATAAACAAAATTCTGGTAATACTTCATTTATCGCATGCTTTAATTCATGAATTAAATCTTCTACTATTCCATAAAAGGAAGAAGAAGGACCAATGATAATTAAATTTTCGTTTACTAATTGTTCATTCATAATAAAAGAACCAAAATAAGCAGAATTCGTTTGTTTTAATTGAACCAAAGTTTCTCTAAATAATTTTTTTCCAAGAAGTTTTTGATAAATTTCTTCAATTGGATTGGAAGTAAATAAAATATAAGTTTTGCTTAGCACTTCCATTAACAAATCTTCTATTTCATCATCTAACATTATCATACTTAAATAAACAATCGTTAAAATATTAATTACCTCTTCATCGTAATTAAAATGTTTCGTAATTTCTTTTATAGTTGTTTTTATTTCAGCTATTTTAGTATTTATCTTTTCTTCCATGTTGCATCACAAATCATTATTCTAAACTAAGACAAAATAAAAAGCAAGCTATAGTCGCATAGTTTGCTTTAATTTTTTAATTACTTTCTTTTCAATTCTCGAAATATAACTTTGCGAAATACCTAATTTTTCAGCGACTTCTTTTTGAGTATATTCTTCGGTATTGTTTAAGCCATATCGTAAAGTCATGATTTCTTTTTCTCTTTCATCTAAAGATTTAATTTCTCTAGTTAATATTTCTTTATTTAATGTTTTTTCATATTCATTAGGCACATAATCAATTTCTGTTCCTAAAATATCTTCTAAATGTAATTCGTTTCCCTCCGAATCATAATTTAGTGCATCTTCAAAACTAATTTCCCCTCTCCTTTTCTTATTTTTTCTTAGAAACATCAATATTTCATTTGATATACACCTAGAAGCATAAGTTGCTAACTTGATATTTTTATCCAATTTATACGTATTAATTCCTTTAATTAAACCAATTGAACCAATACTAACTAAATCTTCAACATCATATCCTGTATTTTCATACTTTTTAGCTAAAAATACAACTAATCGTAAATTGTGTTCAATTAATTTATTTTTAGCATTAATATCACCCTTTCCGGCTTTTATAATACAATCTCGTTCTTCTCCTTCTTCTAAAGGAGGTGGAAGCTTATCGGTAGAACCTACAAAGAAACAATCATTGTATTTTGATTTTAACCATAATAATATTTTATTTATCATATATCCTCCAATATTTTATAATTTAATAAACAATCAATACCATTTAACTTAAATGGTTCTTCACTTAAACCTATTAAATAGTTTGTTAGTTTTTTATTATCAATTATAATGCATTTTGGCTTTATACATTCCAGTAAACCGTGATGATTTAAAGCATTATATGGTACATACATTGGACTTCTTATATTAATGCTTCCCTTTATTTTTTTCTTATTAATTAAGATAATAGGTTTATTTGTTATTGGTTCAGTAAGTTTATTTCCCGTATCTAGGAAACCTGTTAGATTTAGTGTATCATTATTATTAAAGATAATACTTACTTTATAATAATAATTTTTTATTTCTTTTAAGGCCGTAATACTTTTAATGAAGATGTAAAGAATAATGGGAGCAATGAAAAGAAGAATAAAATAATTACTATTTTTAAATTCAATACTTAAATAATAAGTAAAACCTCCTAAGATGATACTAGTCATATATAAATAAATTACATTATAAATTGTATATTTGATATTTTTATAACCGAAAGCAATTAAAACCATAATAAATCCCATGATTACTTTTAGCAGCGTTAATAATATACTTGATATAGGTATAAATAAGCTTAAAAGAGTTATTTCTCCAAAAAGGGATGCTAATACTAATCTATAAATTTTAGCATATCTTTTTAAAGCGATATTTACTGTTAAAAGAAGAAACATATCAAACATGAAATTAATTAATATTAATATATCAATATATATTATCATATTATCACCACTATGATTATAAAACATGAAATTTAAAAAAATTGTCAAATAAAAAACAAGATTTTAAATTTCTTGTTTTTTTAAATCATTTATTTCTTTTATTGATAAATTAGTAATTTCTGATATTTCTTGTAAAGAAAAACCTTTTTTTAGCATGTTTTTAGCTGTTTCTACCTTTTCTTCTTTTTTGGCATAATATTTTACATCATTAATTTTATCATATACATTTCTTATCTCTTCATCATTTAAAAATTCTTCCATAAATTCTAATGCTTGTTCCATAACTTCATCTCCTTTTGCTATTTTTCTCATTTCTTCTAAACTTTCGGTATTTATTAACTTTAACCATTTAATAAATCTTTCGTTGTTATCATTATATACTTTTTCCTTAACTAAATCAAGTCTTATCATGACAAGTCCATAGTCATTGATTAAATAAAAATTATTGAAATTATAATTTCCTTTCATAAAATTTATTTCCATTGTTTTCTTTACTTTTCTATAATTTTCTCCTCTTATTAATTGAGTAGAAGCCTTTTCTTTATAATATCTGTAAGAAATATCATATTTCTGCTGATTATCTCTTAGGAAAGATAGATAACCATAAATACTTAAAGTAATTTGAATAAGCTATTTAGATGCACAATTTTAAATTGTGTTTTTTTATGTCTTTTCGTAAGTATAGCTTCACATACTTTTGGTATTTTTCATGTTAAAATGGTAAATATAGGCAAAATGTAACTAGTTATAATTTTCATATTTAGGATAATGATATACTTTTTTTGAGCCTAAAGGAGGATGGAAATGAACAGATTAAAAGAGCTTAGAGAAGATAGAGATTTATATCAAAAAGATATTGCTAAGCTAATTCATATTGACCAATCAAATTATAGTAAGTATGAACTGGAAAAAATAAATATTCCAGTTGAAACTTTACGTCGACTTGCAGATTATTATAATACTTCTATTGACTATATTTTATATAGAACCGATGTTAGAAAAGCTTATCCTAAAAGTATTGTAAATGAAAAGACAGTTCAAACTAATTAGAACTGTCTTTTTAAAAGTCAAATAAACTTAACTGACTTGTTTCTGGTAAATTACCAAATACTCCTAAACTTTTTAATTTATCAATTGTTGTTCCATTAACATGACCACGCATTCCAAAATCTTCTATACTATAGAATGGTTTAATATTTCTTTCTTCAATGATTTTGGCTGCTACACTATCTCCTAGTCCATCTAAAGTTCTAAATGGACAAATCAAAGTGATACCATCATCAGCAAGAATAAAGTTTTTACCATCACTTTTTTCAATATCAATATTACCAAACTTAAATCCTCTAGCTGTTGCTTCTAATGCTAATTTTAGTGTTTCAAGTACACTTGATTCTTTATTCGTAGCATTATAGCCTTTATTAATTATTTCATTCATTCTTGCTTTTATGGCATCATACCCTTTCACCATTGTTTCTAATTCAAAATCATCAAATCTAGTTGAAAAATAGGTTGCATAATAAATGCCTGGCATATGAACTTTAAAATAAGCAATTCTAAATGCACTCATAACATAAGCCGCAGCATGGGCTTTTGGGAACATGTATTTAATTTTTTCACAAGAATTAATATACCAATCAGCGATACCGGCTTCTTGCATTTCAGCTTTAAATTTTGCCCATCCTTCTGGGTCTTTACTAGCTTTTCCTTTACGAACAAACTCCATAATTTTGAAAGCTTTAATTGGAGCCATGCCATTATACATTAAGTAAACCATAATATCATCACGACAACCAATAACATCACTAAAGGGAACAATGTTATTCCTAATTAATTCTTGGGCATTGCCTAGCCATACATCCGTACCATGAGAAAGTCCGGATATTTTAATTAGTTCAGCAAAAGTTTTTGGTTTAGTATCAACAAGCATACCAATCGTAAATGGAGTTCCAAATTCTGGTACACCAAGTGTTCCTGTTTCGTTCATAATTTGTTCTTTGGTAACGCCTAAAGGTTCAGGCGATAAGAAAATGCCCATTGTCTCTTTATCATCCATTGGTACAGTAGTTACATCAATACCCGTTAAATCTTGTATCATTCTAAGTTGTGTTGGGTCAGTATGACCTAAAATATCCAGTTTTAAAACATCTTCATCAATAGCATGGTAATCAAAGTGCGTTGTTCGCCATGCGGCATCAATATCTTCGGCTGGATATTGGAACGGCGTAAAATCAAAGACATCCATGTATCCAGGTATGACGACAATTCCTCCTGGATGTTGACCTGTTGTTCTTTTAACACCAGTACATCCTTTAGCAAGTCGCTCTATTTCCGCATTATTTAAGATAATTCCTTTTTGTTCGGCATAGCCTCTTACAAAACCAAAAGCTGTTTTTTCAGCCACGGTACCAATGGTTCCAGCACGATATACATTATCAACACCAAATAATACTTTGGTATAATCATGAGCAGCAGCTTGATTTAAATCAGAGAAATTAAGGTCGATATCAGGAACTTTATCCGCATTAAATCCAAGGAAAGTAGCAAATGGCATGTCTTGGCCATCTTTAGTCATGAATGTTCCACACTTTGGACAAGCTTTATCCGGTAAGTCAAAACCACTTTTATAAATACTGCCATAAGAAGTTCCATTCTCGTCTTCAAAACTGGAATATTTACAATTTTTACAACGATAATGGGGAGATAAAGCATTTACCTCGGTTATTCCCATCATGGTAGCCACGAAACTTGAACCAACCGAACCACGAGAACCTACTAAGAAGCCATCATCATTACTCTTCTTAACTAATTTTTGAGCAATTAAATAAATAACGTCAAACCCGCCACCAATGATACCACCGAGGGTTTTCTTTACTTTTTTGTCAATATCCGCTAGAGGGTCAGTTTCTTTTTCTGTTTTTAGTTCTGCTTCTAAAGCTTCTTTTTCGCAGGCGTCTGCATTTTTAATTTTTTCTCCTAACTCTTCTATTTTGGTAGTATGTTCTTTTTCAAGTTTTAATACTAACTCTTCTTTTACAACTCTTTTTACTTCCTCAAAGCCTTTTAAAATAGTTTCATGAAGAATACGAAAAGCTTTTGTTGTCAGTTCATCACCACTTAAGTGTTCTTCTCTTTCTAATCTTGCTTTAATACTTTCTAAAACACTATCACCATATAACTCTTTTGATATACGTTCTTCAATGTTTTGAGGAAGTGGGTCCCCATACCAATCGGCAGCTTTTTTATAAACCATTTCGGTTACAGTTTCCACAGAATTTTCAATTCTTGGTGAAAATGGAACACCACCTGTTTGAATAATTACTTCTACTTCTTCAATCATATCCGCAATTTTATTGGTGTTTAGAACAACGATTTCATATGCTAAATCTTTTCCTAAAAAGGCAAATTCTTGCAGCATTTCTTCCGTTGTACGAATATGCATATCTGGTTGTTCTATTCCCCTTTTATTTAAAGGATGTAATTTACCGTTTGATTTTTGAGCAATAATAATATCACGATAAATTTTATCTTTTGGGGTTAAATAATGCGCATCACTGGTTGCTACCACCAATTTTCCAGCATCACGAGCTACCCTAATAATCTTTTTTAAGTGTTCTTCTAAATCATTCATCGTTTTAAAACCGCTTGATTCCATTTGCAATAAATGTTTAAAAGCACTAATAGGTTGAACTTCAATATAATCATAAAACCCTATTAAATTAGCTAATTCTTCATCATCCTTGGTTTTTGCTTCTTCAAATATTTCGCCATTAATACAGCCACTGCCAATTAAAAGACCTTCTCTTAGCTTTTTTAATTCACCCCTAGGAAGTTTTGGTTCACTATTTTTAAATAAATAAGTGGTATTAGCATAACTAATGATTTTAAATAGATTTTTTAGGCCAACCTTATTTTTAACTAAACAACATAAATGAAATGGAAATGAGAATTTAATTAATTCATTCGTATCTACTGAATTAAATAATTTGGTTGTTGTTTCAATGTTTCTAGAATCCAGCTCTTCACACATTTTATGAAAAGCATGAGCTGTTCCCTCGGCATCATAATCCGCTCTATGATGAGCATCTTCATCCCACTCAATTTTATATCTTCTAACTAAAGTCGTTAGTTTATGATTGGGCCATTCTGGATGTAACATACGAGCCATACTCATCGTATCTAAGACCGTATTATTAAATTCGCCAAGATTATATTTATTGCAAGCAGCACTAATAAAGCCAATATCGAATTTAGCATTATGAGCAACCATAGGAAGGTCACCAGTCCACTCTAAAAATCTTTTTGTGACTTCTTCCTCAGAATCATGACCCGCTAGCATATCATCAGTAATACATGTTAGGTCAATAATCTTTTGAGGTAATGGTCTTTTAGGGTCGATAAATTCATCAAAACGGTCTAAGATTTCGCCATCTTTTATTTTTACCGCCCCAATTTCAATCATTTGGTCAGAGCCAACATAAAAACCAGTTGTTTCAGTATCAAATACTACATATTCTTGACCAAGTAAATCATATTCTTTTAAATTAAAGATAAAATCAATATCGTCATTAACAACATTTAATTCGGCACCATATAAAACCTTAAATCTTTCATCACCCGTTTTTCCTTTATTCACATCATTAACCGCATGAAAAAGGTCTGGGTAAGACTGAACCGCATTATGGTCCGTTACAGCAATCGCTTTATGTCCAAGCTTTAAGGCATGAGAAACTAGAGATTTCGCTTCAATTACACCATCCATCGTACTCATCATGGTATGAGCATGTAATTCTACTCTTTTAACCTCGGCATTATCAACAATCTTTTCTTCTTTAGAATCAATAATTTCAATATTCCATAATTGTAACACCATTTCATGAGAATAATTATCAAATTCAACATTTCCTGAAAACCGAAACCATTTGCCCTTCTTCATAGCACCTTTTATGCCATTTTTGATAAGAGCAAATTCTTTTTTGTTCTTTTTAAACACTTTAGCTAAAATACTATTTGTATTATCACTTATCTTTAAAGTCATAATATTAATTATATCTTTTTCTAATAATTCATCACCAAAAACATAAGCTTCCACAATAATATTTTCTTCAGCACCTAAAATATTTTCAAGAGGAGTAATACTTCCCTCTTTATGTTCACCAAGAATAATATTAGGATTTTCATTTTGAGGAATAATAATTTCTCGATTTTCAATACGCTCAATATTTCTAATACTCATCGCTAAACATTTAGAATAAGAATCAAAATCAATATTACCATTTAAACGAAACCAATCATCTTCTTTTAAAACTTCTTTTATCTTTAAATATTCATCCTTATCTTTAAAGAATGCTTTAGTAAGCATACTTTTAGAATTATCATTCACATTTATGGTAATAATATTAATATTTTCTCTTTCTAAAACAGATATTGATTCTATATAACCCTCAATAGTAATATTTCTACCTACATTATTGATAGATACAATACTTACTGGTTCTTTGGTAATAGCTTTCCCCAAAATAATACTTCCTGGAGTAAATTCTCTTACAATTTCCTTATATTCAATTGGAGCTTGCACTTCTTCTAGCTCTTTAGATACATTCTCTCTTAATTCTTCATTTAATTTCGTTGTAATAAAGAAATCTTTTAATCCATATTCATTTAATATTTTTAGAATATTATTTTCTTCTTTTTTAATATTTTCCTCTTCAGCCGGACTCATAACTTCAAAAATGATAATATCATCATCGATAAGAGGAGTGCGTTCTACTAAACTAATTAATGATGGCTTTTTATCTACTAATCGCTTTACAATTGTTTTAATATAATCTAGGCATTCTTCCTCCGTTACCTCATCATAATTTATCATAATATTACATTTATATTCGCCATTTATTTTGTTTTTTGAAGCTTCTAATAAAGCATCTATTTCTTTGATAGGTAAAACTTTTTTATTATGAAGATAAATGTTAAAAACCTCTTCTTTTTTGTTTAAAACTACTTTTTCAATCTCTATTTCATCAAAATCGTTTGTTTCAGGCACAAAATTGATACTTTGGAAAAATGAATGGATATCATGCATGATTATCACCTACTACTTTCTGTAATCCATTAATGTTTATTTGATAGCTATCAAATCTTTTGGTTACTAAACCTTGTACTGCTATTATATCACCTTTTTTTATATTTTTGATTAAAGAATAGCCATTTGGAAACAAAACAAATTCGCCATTTCCCGTTTCATCACTTCCCGTAATAAAAGCCATTTTATCCCCTTTTTTAGTTTCAATTGTTTTAATTTTTTCTATTAAAATAACACTTTTAATTCTTTTATTAAAATAAGAAGCAATATGTTCTAGTTTCATAATACTTTTATCATTGTATTTGCTAACTGGATGATTGGTCACATAAAAGCCATAAGAATTTAATTCCATGTTTCTTAAAGTTTCTTCATCATATTCTGGATATTCCGTTATGATAGGCTTCATGACAAACTCGGCATCCAAATCACTGATTAAACCAGCATAATTAATCGCCGCATCCAAATTTTCTATCATCGTTTGTTTAGTAAGACAAAAATTATCTAAAGCACCAGCTTCAATTAAAGAAGTAATGGTCTTTTTATTATTACTCCTACCATAAACTCGGGAGATAAAATCTAAATAGTCTTTAAATTCTCTATTTTTTCTTTCTTCTAATATAGAGATAGAGGCCGTTACACCCAAATTTTTAATACTACCTAAAGGAAGCATTAAAGAACTTTTTACTACCTTATAAGTTTGCATGGCAATATTAACATCTGGTTTTAAGATTTTAATTCCCACTTTTCTTGCTTCATCAATATACTCTTTGGTTTTAATTTCACTACCTAAACTCATATTTAAAAGATTAGTAATAAAATAAATTGGGAATTTTACTTTTAAATAAGCCATCCGATAACCAATTAGAGCATAACATACGGAATGAGCTTTGTTAAAGCCATAATTAGCAAATTTTAAAATTAAATCATAAATCTCTATGGCAAGCTCTTTTTGATATCCTCTACTTATAGCGTTATTAATAAAATGTTCTTTATCCTGTAAAATAACACTTTCCTTTTTTTTGGACATTGCTCGTCTAATATTATCTGCTTCCGCATAAGAATAGCCTCCTATTTTAACAAGTATTTGCATAACTTGCTCTTGATAGACAATTACACCATAAGTTTCTTTTAAAATTGGCTCTAAATCAGAATGAAGGTAAGTTACCGCTTCAAGTCCATGTTTTCTTCTCACAAACATATCAATATTATTCATTGGTCCTGGTCTAAATAAAGCCACACTCGCAACTAAATCGGAAAAACTAGACGGTTTTAGTTTTTTCATTAAGTTTTTCATACCACTACTTTCATATTGAAATATTCCCTCTGTATCTGCATTACAAAAGAGCTTAAATATTTCCGGGTCATTTAAGTTAATCTTATTTAAATCTAACTCTTTACCAGTATTTGTTTTAATTAATTCTAAAACATTGGCAATAATGGTAAGATTTCTTAGGGCAAGAAAGTCCATTTTAAGTAATCCCAAAGGTTCTAAATATTCCATGGTAATTCCAGTCATAAAGTTTCCAGAATTATAGTTTAGAGGGATTACTTCATCTAAGGGAACACTTGATATGACCACACCGGCCGCATGCGTTGATATATGTCTTTTAAAACCTTCTATTTTTAAAGCAATTTTATATACTTCTTTTAAAGATGCATTTTGATGTAAAAATTCTTTTACCTCTATCTTTTCTAAATTTTCTTTTAAAGAAGTTTTAGCATCAATAATACTAGCAAACTTATCCATTAATTCCGGACTTATTTCAAGAATGCGCCCCGTATCTCGTAAGGCTTGTTTTGATGCAAGTGTCCCAAAAGTCATGATAGGTGCCACATTTTTTTCACCATATCTTTTTCTTACATAATCAATCACTTCGCCCCGCTTGGTATATTCAAAATCAATATCAATATCCGGCATCGTAATACGTTCAGGATTTAAAAATCTCTCAAAAAGCAAATTATATTTTATGGGGTCTACATCTGTAATACCAACACTAAAACTAACTAAGGAACCAGCCGCACTCCCTCTTCCGGGACCAACTAAAATATTATTTTTTTTGGCATATAAAACATAGTCATAAACAATTAAAAAATAATCAACAAACCCCATTTTATTTATAATCGAAAGTTCATAGTTTAATCTTTCTTGATATTCTCTAGGTACGTTTCCATTTAATCTTTTACTTAACCCTTTTTTAGCTAAAGAGCTCAAATACTCATAAGAATTAATCTCTTTATTATACATAGGAATATAATAACCTTTTTGATTAATATCTAAGTTTATGTCTTGAATAAAGTTCTCAGTTGTTTCTTCATCTTCTTTTTTTAGGAATAAGTTTAAGTAATAATTCTCATAATGATATGTTATTTCCCTAGCTAAGCAACCCTTATCTATCGCTTCTAAATATTTTAAATAAACGGTATCTTCTTTTAATAAACATCTGGCTTCTTTTATATAAAGAGCTTTTTCGGTTTTTAATAATGCTTCAATTTTTTCAGTATCATTTCCATAACTTAAATAAGCATCTGGAAATACATTTAATAACTCATAAGAATTCCGTGGTAAAACTATTTTTATATTTGTTAAATATTCTTTTATGTTTTCCAAAGTTAATTCTTTTGTTTCTTTTAAAGTATGAATTTTTAGTAGATTTTTATAACCTTCATTATCTTTAGGATATAATATGATTTCATTATTATCTATATTTAAATCTAAACCAATGATAGGCTTTAGATTACTTGCCCTCATTTTAGTAAAAAATTCCATTACCCCATATAAGTTTTCATCACATATCGCACAACTAGTGATATTATGTTTTTTTAAGAATAGAATTAAAGAATCTACTTTGATTGTACTTTTCAGTAAGCTATATTCTGTTTTAATTTTTAATGGTACAAACATAATATCACCCCACTATAAATATTATAACAAAAATACAACTGTTAAAAAAGCCTTTCTTTCCATATTTTTAACATTTAAAAACAAGCACTTTTTTGCTTGTTTTTGCTTTCTTTTATTTCCTTGAAATAAAGTAATATTTCATGAACTATCATCTTGTAATTTCTTAAATATTTACTAATAAATTATAATTATCGTTGTAAGTTTTGGAACATTTCATTATTTAATAAGTCTGTTAAATGACCAATTTTTGCCTCATAATAATTAATACTTTTTTCATTACTTGCTTGTTCTAATTGTTTAGCATAGGTTTCTATTTTTTGTTCAATTCTTTCTTTCATAGCAAGCATATCAATTCCAAAATTTTCGGAATAATAATTGTATTCCATTAATATTTCTAGTTCTATTTCATATAAGAACTCTTGCAAATCTTCTTTATTTATTTTATGTATATATACTCTTCTGTTTTGGTCTTTCATTCTTTCTACATATAAATATTTATCAATACCAAAAGCACCTAGAACTTCTTGAGAATTTGTATTACTATTATGAATAGTACTTACTAAATATATTTCATTATTTTCTGGATTTTCAAAATAAATTGCAAACATAGCTTTTAAAGTTTCATATAACATTGCTTTGGCTAATCCTGCACTACGATAATCACTTCTAACTGCACATGTATTAATTTCTAAAGCATTTTTACTTTCAACACCAAAGAATGGTTCTAAATCAAAATTTGGTTGTTCAATAAAATTAGGCTCTTGATATTTTAAAAATAATTCATAATTAGAAATTAAAGTATCTAAGGGAACTGTATAACCTGTTTCTTGATATAATTCTTCTAGTAATTTTCTATCAACATCGTTTATACCATAAAAATATATTTCAGCAAATGCGGTAGTTTTATCCATCTTAGCATATTCTTTAGACATTTCAATATTAATTACTCTTCTTAAAAAATTATTTTCATAAAAAGTATTATTTTCTACTTGATTTTCGATAAATTCAGCAATATCAAAACCATTTTTATTTCTTTCTGGGTCTTCAGTTATTTCTCTGGCCTTTTCATCAAAAATAATAATTTTTCGTAAATATTCTTTTGTAACATAACGATTATAGTCTTTTATATCACTAAAATTATTAGCCAAATTATTTTTATAATCTATTGTTGTATGAAAATATTTTGTATAATCACTATTTGTATTTTGAGGTACATTTAAATTGGTAAAAGCATATCCTACTACTTCATCATTTGAATTGACTGCAACAAAAACTTCACTTGTATTTAATTCAATATATCTCTTTATTGCGTCTTCATTAGTACCAAAAAATTGACCAGTTTTATTATTTAAAATATTTTCTTCTTTTATTTGTTCACCAAGTTGATACATCTGTGTTGGATAATCTTTATAATTATCTTTGTTTAATCTAATTATTTTAACATCCATTTTATCACTCCTCACTAAAAAAAACTTAAATTATACAATTTAAGCTCTAGATGAGTATTTACCATCTTTGGTAGATACAATTATCTTTTCTCCTTGACCAATAAACAATGGTACTTTTACAATATAACCAGTTTCAATTTTAGCATCTTTTTGCGCATTATTAGTTGTATTACCTCTTACAGCTGGTTCTGTTTCAATTACTTCATATTCCACTTTTTCAGGTAAAGTAATTCCTAATATTTCGCCATCATAATAATCAACAGTAATTTCCATGCCTTCTTTGATAAATTTTACTTGGTCACCAAGTACTTTAGTAGAAATCTCTACTTGTTCATAAGTATCATTATTCATAAATACATAATTATCACCAGCAGAATATAGATATTGCATTGGCATTCTATCTATATGTGCTTTTTCTATTTTAATATTTGTATTATATGTATCTTCTGTAATAGAGCCAGTTCTTAAATTACGAAGTTTCATTCTGACAAATGCAGAACCTTTTCCTGGCTTTACATGTTGGAATTCAACAATTTGATATAAATTGTTATCCATGATAATAGTCATACCATTTTTAATATCATTGATGTTAATGTTCATTTTTTCACTCCTCACTTTTTTTAAATATACCAAATCTTTTTTTCTTTTGTCTTACTCTTGAAGTGGTTGTAAAATTAGGATTGGCATTTTCTTTCTTACTTCTACCATAAACGGCAATAATGGTCGGATAATTTCTTACTGTTGGTTTTTTTAAACTATATTTTTTCTTACTCATAACTCTTTTCCACTTTTCTTATTTTTACTTCTTTTCTTTTACTACTTGATGTTGACGACATTTTGGACAATACTTCTTAATTTCTAGACGTTCAGGAGTATTCTTCTTGTTCTTACTTGTACATCTTAGTTCTTCACCACATACCGTACATCTCAAAGTTACATAATTTCTATTTTCATTTTTTGCCATGAGGACACCTCCTTTTAATCAAAGCTAGAAGTATTATAACATTAAATTAGTCACTTGAAAAGAGAAAATCGTTAATTCTTCTAGCAATTAAGCGATTTACGGGTGAACGATAAGTACTATTGCTATCTAAATTGCTCGTATTCGGGCTTATTACAACAATCGAATACTTAGGATTATCAAAAGGGGCATACATTAAGAAAGTATTACTTAAAACAAATGACTCTAAGGTGCCATCATTATCACTATCAATATATGATTCACTAGTACCCGTTTTTCCCGCTGCATTAATATTTTGATTTACATACCAATATCCCGTACCACTTCGCATGACACTATTAAAGCCCTCTTGTATACGCTCGAAATACTTTTCTTCTAAATTGACTTTATTTAATTCCTTAACTTCATTTGTTAAAATTACTTCTTCATCATTTTTGATACTATTCATGATATTTAATTTTAATCTAGAACCAGATGTAGCAATGGTATTTATGTATTGGAGTAATTCTACGGGGGTATATAAATCATATTGACCAATTGCTAAATTCATGAGTAAATCTGGGGCAATGGTACTTCCCTTTAGACCCGTGCTTTCGTGAGGTAAGTCAATTTCTGTTTTAGTCCCTAGGCCAAATTCAGCAAAAGTGCGCCTATAAGTATTAAAATGTTTTTCTGTAGCAACTGCTTTCATATTATATGTGTAATCATATCCCATGATACCTAAAGCAATAATAAATTGATAATAATTAGAACTTAAAGCTAGAGCTTGAATATCATTTAATGTACCTAGTCTTCTATAAGAACATTTAGCTGGCATATTAGCAAGTTTCACACAACTATCTGTAATTTTAGTGCCAATATCAATTACTTTTTCTTTATATCCAACACTCATCGATGCCCCTTTCACAGCACTTCCTACAGTATAAGCATTTTTAATCACATTAATACTGACATCTTGAAAAGAATAATCTTTACCATTTGTTATTAACCTAATTCCAGCGATAGCTTTAATATTGCCTGTTAAAGGGTCACTTACCAAAGCAAAACTTTCTTTATAAAATTCGGTATTCGCCGTTTTTTTAGCTTTTAACATTTCTTCTTTCATAATACTTTCTACTTCTAATTGAATATTAATATCAATATTTAAAACTAAATCATTTCCCCTTTTAGCTTCACTCACTAATTCTAAAGTATTATTACTTCCTACTTTATAAATTGCTTTTTCCCCTTTTAAGTACTCTTCATAATATTCTTCTAAACCACTTATTCCTACTTTATCAGTTAAACTATAGCCTTCACTTAAAAGATGCTCTTTTTCTTTCGGCAAGGAATTACTAATAGAGCCAAAAATAGTTTTTAAGGTATCATCATATAAATATACCCTCTTCCATTCCATTTCACCAAATACTCCTGGTAAGTTTGCTTCTATTATACTTGCATACACTTTATCACTTACATCACTTAATAAACACTTGTTGGCATAGCTATAACCATCATTCATTAAAAAATAAAAATAAGAACTATATTTTTCTAAATCTGACATATTATCTAACATTTCATCAGTAATTCTTTCTAGTTTTAGTTGTTCTAAATCAGCACTTGTAAGTTTTCTTTCATTATATAATTTATATTCTTCCCTTGTTATTAATAAATCTACTTTATCACTATATTTTATCATATAAAATTCTTTTAATTTGGATTTATTATATTCATATTCAAAATTGGTTAATTTAGCTAAAGCCTCTGCCGTATTTAATTCTTCCTTTAAAGTAATCCCTGATTGCCTATGATAAAAAATCGTATTTACACCAATATTGTCTACTAAAATGTTGCCATTAATATCAAGAATTCTTCCTCGCGGTGCCGAAGAACCTGTGACATATACTTCATTTATATTTCTAGCTTCTTTTAAATAATATTCTTTCTCTTTATAAGCTAGATGATAAACACGAATGATAAAAACAGCAAATATTAAAGTAATTAATGTTATGATTAAGACTAATTTTTTAGGCATAAACTTCACCATTATTAGTATTTAAAAAATATTCTTTTTCATACAATATATTAGGTGATATAATGTATAATTTGATTAAAGCCTATATGGGAAGAATGACCATACAAGACGTTAATAATTTTGCTATTAGTAAAAATATAATTTTAAGTGCTGAAGAACTCCAGTTTGTTTATGATTTTATTAGTAAGAATTGGGAACAAGTAGTTAAAAATCCGAAATTACTTAACTTAGACCGTTATAAAAATCGCTTTAGTCCAGAAAACTTTGAAAAAATTAAAAAGTTATTTTTAGAATATAGTTCTCGTTATTCTTCATTTATTTAATTTATTAGAAAGCAAGAATTAGTGTCGGAATTTGTCGAACGGTTTTTCTTGCTTTTTTTGATATAGTAGTTCATAATAAATAACTGTTATTCACTTTGGCGGTAGCGCCTGCTTCATTTTGTAAGTAGTTTAAACTACTTGATTATTCAGGGGTTTTAATCGAAAGCGGGTGATGTAAATGAACGAAGAAATTAAGTATTTGTTTATTATAATAATTATGCTTATCTCTATAATTAGAGATGAAAATAAAAAAAGTCGCTAGCCCAAAGGCATAGCGTTTACTTCCAAGTAGGCGCTATCCACTAAGTGGATAACACTTACACATTTAATATAACATAATTTACTCAAATTAACAAGCATAATAAATATAAAATTATCTAAAAAATTAATGTTTTTTATTTATGATAAAATTCTCTAATATCATTCATCATATTAGAATTAAACTGGCCATTCCTAATCATTTCTATTTCAAATTTATAAGGAGGATATATTCTTGCTTTATCATCATCTGTTTCCCCTATATATGGAGTTTCTAGTATTTTGGGAATATTCATTAATTTAGGATGATTAATAATATTTAATATTATATCAAACCCAAGAGTTCCATAACCAATATTGGCATGCCTATCTTTATGAGTGCCTAATTCATTTTTACTATCATTTACATGAACACATTTAATATAATTAAGGCCAATTTGTTCATCAAACTTTTTTAAAAATTCATCAAACTCTGTCATATTATATCCCGCATCATTTAAATGACATGTATCTAAACATACGCCAATTAATTCTTTTTTATCGATATGGTCAATTAAATATTTGATTTCTTCTAAAGTACACCCTATTTCTGTTCCTTTCCCGGCCATAGTTTCTAGAAGAATTTGCACAGAATTATCTTTTTTTAGAATCTCATTTAAAGCAAAAGCAATATTATCTAAAGCGATATTTCTTTCTATTCCCACACTTGAACCAGGATGAAGGACAATGTATTTCACTTTCATTTCTTCACATCTTTTAATTTCTTGAGCGAGAAAATTAATACTGAAATTATATTTTCTTTCATCTAAATTATTAGCTAAATTAACAATATAAGGTGCATGACATATCACTGTGTTAATATCAATATTATTTTCTTTCATCAAATTCCAAGCTTCCTCAGTATTTTTCATATCTATGGGCTTTCTTAAAGTATTTTGAGGTGCTCCTGTATAAAACATAAAAGTATTTGCCCCATAACTTATTGCTTCTTTGACACTTCCAAGTAAACCCTCTTTACCAAAAGATACATGTGAACCTATAATCATTTTTACCACCTACTAACATTATAAAATAAACGGCAAAAAAAATCTAGCTTTTAAGCTAGATTAATTAGCACTACATGTTGTAGAAGCACTATCAGCTGATGCTTCCACATCATCACTTGTTACATCTGGTGAAACGCCATTAATCATATATTGACCATTTGATAACCATATTTTATAAGTATAATTTCCATCTTCGCCTACTTCAATAGAAATGCTACCCGTATAGTTTTCATCATCTTTTTCAATTAGACCAGAATTAATTAATTCATCATATGAATAGCAAGCTGAATTTCCTGAATTATTTTGAACATACAATGTTTGGGCTGCTTTAACTAAAGTATTTGCTTCCATCGCAAGTACTTGTTTTCTCGCACTATCTGCCATTGGAACAACAGCATTGGTAGCAATTAAAACAATTACAGATAATATCACAATTACACTTAATAATTCGACTAAAGTAAAACCTTTTTTATTTAAACACATTTATCGTCACCTTCTAAAATAATTATATCAAAAATCTAAGTTTAGTCAACTCTTAAATATGCAATTTCGAAGTTTTCTGAAAAAAAAGTCGAATTAATTTAAAATATTTTCAATACTTACATTTCTATTATGACGTACTTGTTCCCATTTCTTAGTTTTCTTAAATAAACATATAATATTGATAGGTATCCAAGTAAAAATAAAAAGTGAAAAGCCAAATATTCCTTTATAATGGTCTTTTATTTTTTTATGCAATAATTTAATGACAAATATATTTAGAATAATACTTCCTAAGTAAAACAAAACGAAAAAGTAAAAACTAGATAAATCTATGATAAGCATATTCATAGCAAGACCTTTCATAAATTTAAATACTGCCATTAACAGTGGTAAGATGAATGATATTACTTGAACTAGTGGTGCTAAATAATATAGTAAGCAATCAAAAGAAAGAAAAGACCCCTTCCAAAAACTTTTTGTTAAACTAGTTCCAAATCTTTTTAAGCACTCAAAGCAACCACTACTCCATCTTTTTCTTTGCTTCCAAGAAACTTTAAATGAAGTTGGATGTTCATCATAAGTTATAGCGTCTTTCGCAAAAGCTATTTTAATATTATTTAAAGCACATATACCAGTAAATTCACTATCTTCGGTAAGCGTTCTAACAGGAAAGCCATATTCATCTATTACCTCTTTTTTAATGCAAAAACCAGTACCATTAATGGCCGAAGACTTTTTTAAAACCATTCTCGCTTGATTGTAAAAAATATTTTGTAAATAATAAAACATAGCATAACTTCCTGTTAAATAATTATCACTAGGATTTTTAGCATCACGAAAACCTTGAGCAACTAAGTATCCTTCGTTTAAAATATCATTCATCGCTTTTAAGAAATTTTGATGAACAATATTATCAGCATCAAAAATGACATAAGCATCATAATCACTATTTTGTAAATAATCAAAAGTATATTTTAATACTTCTCCTTTGCTCTTAACTGGCTTATCTATCTCGATGATTTTAGCACCCTTTTTTAAAGCTATCTCTTTGGTATTATCTGTGCAATTATTGGGAATTGCATAACAATCAAATAAACTTTTTGGGTAATCAAGCTTATTTATACTTTCAATTAAACTAGATATTACTTCTTCTTCATTTCGACAAGGAATTAAAATGGCAAATTTATGTTTTTTATTACTGATTAATTTCTTCTTTCTTTTTTTAAAAGTAAACAAGGAAGTTATCACAAAATATATGCTAAACAATAAACATAAAATCATTACTACATTGTATACTATATTCATTTTATTTCATCCTTTTTATTATTTCTTCCTTATCTAATCCATAAGTTTCTAATTCTTTCGTAATTTCTCTTATTTTATTTATTAATTCTTCAATTTTTAGTTCTTTTGCTTTAGAAATATTATCACTAATAAATGTTCCTTTAGTTGATTTAGAAATGATGAGCCCATTTTCCTCTAAAATGTCGTAAGCCTTTTTTACAGTGTTGGGGTTAATTCCTAAATCATAAGCAAGAGCGCGAACACTAGGAATTTGACTTCCTGATTTTAAAACTCCTAGTGTTATCAATTTTTCTACTTCTCTTACTATTTGTTCATAGATTGGCTCTCTTTTCGTATAGTCAATGCTAATATTCATAAGAATACACTCCGTCTGCTTGCATTTTTCTAAACTCATTTAGCAAAGACTTATATTCTTGGTTATCTTTTAAATTTTCTTTATAATTATCAAATTCTTCTTTAAAGGCTTCAGTATCACTGATGGTGATGTTATATGTTTTATTCATCGCATATACACGGATGTAAGCAATATCTTTATTTACATCTATTTTATTATCATTTTTTAAATAATAGATAAACTTATCCATATTACTTCTTATGACATAATTAAATACATAATAATCTTCTTCAGTAAATGCATCGCTTTTGTAAGCAAATAAATCATAAGATGGTTCATAATTTGTTCTTTCTTGATATTTAATAAATAATTCATTTTGATAAGTTATTACTTTATTAAATAATTCTGCATCTAATTTAACAGGTATCATAATACTTTCATAATGATGATTATGATAACCATATAAATATAAGGTATCTGTATTAGATAAACTATTCATGTTAAATTCATCTATTTTATCAATATTGTCTTTTATTAAATTTTTTAGTTCTTTCGTTACAGGAATCGTTGTATCATTATACTCAATATAATGAATGCGATTAAAATTAAACTTTTCAATTTTTTCTTTATTCCAAATATTTAATTCATCTTGAAGAAGACTACTTAATGCTTCATCTACACTACCAGTTACTTCATATTTAGTATTACCTGATGTAAAGATAAAATCATACCCATAGCTGACATCATTTATCTCCTTTTCTAATAAAGCTTTGATAACACTATTAATTAAATCTTTATCCGTTATTTCCATGCCCTCATAAATAATTGAATCAACTTTTTTAATTATTTTAACAGGATTATCAAATACTTGAAAATATAGTGAATACACTCCTGTAAATAAACAGAATAATAAGATGCTGATGCCTAATGATTTTATCGGTTTATATATTTCCCTTCTAGTAATTAAATCATAAACAACAGAATAAATAATGATACCTACAACTGATATTAAAATACCAATAGCATATGTCCCTTCAATAATCGCATATGTTAATAAACATATTGGAAAAAGTGTAATTCCCTTAACAAAATAATGAACAAAGGAACTTTTAAAACTAGTTTCATTATTTTCCATTTTTCTTCTTTTAAAAGCAAAGTAACCAATTACAGAATAAATAGCACTTAAAACAATCATTTTAACTAAACTCATGGAATTATAAAAGGTATCATTGTTATTTGCAGCATCATTTAACATACCGAGTGGCGCTGTAAAATTATAATTCATTAGTTTTCCATAATATAATTGGTATTCATTATCCAGTAAATGTTTTTCACAATTTGTATCATTATAGCAATAATAACTTTCTGGTTTACAATCTTCGTTATCACAAAGAATATAATTATTTCCAGAATAATAGTCTTGAGTGATATAATTTATTCCATTTAAGTAAGGAACTAAAAAAACAATAATCGCTGTTACAACTAAACTAGTAATTAAATTACCTGATAAAATAATGGCTAAATTAATCACAATAAACATGAAAACATAAGAAATAAACCAAAATAAGAAATAATCTATTAGTAAGACAAAAGGAATGGTTAAACTTTCAAATATTAAACCAAACAATCCAAATATTAAGGTATTTATAATCATGAATATTAAAAGAATTAAAATACCACCTAGAGTATTGGTTATAAAAATACTTCTTCTACTAATGGGTTTAGACATAATGAAATCAACACTTTTTTTCTTTAATATAAACCCAAATAATGTGACAGATAAGGATAAAGGAATAAAGACAATTCCTGTATAAGTAAGAAAACTAAGAATGTCAAATTCTAATAAATTGCTATTACTAGAAGTAAGCAATATAATTAGAAAAATAATATTAACTATTGGTATTACACCTAGTAAAAAAGCAAGTAATCCTTTTGATTTTCTAATATTTTCTTTAAAGAAATTAAAATTAAATAACGCTTTCAAATTCATAACCTAACGCCTCCATTTGATAAATAAATACTTCTTCTAAAGTAAGTGGTAAATAATCTAA
>CALWAA010000005.1 GCA_944372725.1 uncultured Bacilli bacterium
CTGGGAACAAAATCTAGTGAATATGTTTTTATTAGTTCAAGACATACCAAAATAACTAGACAAGCCTTTTTTAAATACATAAAAAATTTATGCCAAGAAAAGGGGATAAAAAAGAATATTAGTCCTCATATTCTTAGACATTCTTTTGCTACTCATTTACTTAATAATGGTGCAGACTTAAGAGTAGTACAAGAACTTCTTGGCCATAGTGATATTTCAACTACCCAAATATATACTCATTTATCCAATGAAAAACTAGAGCAAGAATACGAGCATCATCCTTTATTGCATGAAAAAAGCCACCATTAAGTCGTGGCTTTTATAATTAGCGAGCTTCTCTATTAGCTTTAGAACTTCTTTCGCTTTTTTCGCTTCTTGAATTTCTAGATTCACTTCTAGAATTTCTACAATTCTTATTATTTCTAGAGTTTTTATTTTCTCTATTATTTTTCATGTTCTTTACCTCCCACTATTATTATGGATTAATTATGAAGAACAATTCATATAATTTAATGGTGATGTTATGGAAATAATTGGTGCTTTACTAGTTTCTACCATTGCAGGATTATCGACTATGTTTGGCGCTTTAGTCATATTTTTTAAATTTAAAGAGCAAAATATCAATAAATTTATTACAGCATCACTATCTTTTTCTCTTGCAATTATGATAGGTATTAGTATTACTGATTTAATACCAGAATCGAGTTATATCTTATTATCTAACTATGGAATAGGAAAGGGGATACTAGCATCTTTACTTGCTTTTATAATTGGTATTATATTAGTAAAATATCTCCATAAATTAATGGATAAAACAGAAGCAACAAATGACTTATATAAATTAGGTATTCTAAACATGTTAGCATTAATTCTCCATAATTTTCCTGAAGGAATAGCAACATTCATGAGTTCTTATAAAGATATCGAACTAGGTTTTAAGTTAGGACTTGCTATAGCTTTTCATAACATTCCGGAAGGGATTTCTATTGCTGTTCCCATTTATTATGCTACAAAATCAAAAAAGAATGCTCTTTTTAAAACATTCTTATCAGGAATTGCAGAACCAATTGGGGCTATATTAGCATTTATATTCTTAAGCAAATATATAACTGATGAACTAATTAGTATTATTCTTCTATTAGTTGGAGGCATTATGATTACTTTAGCAATAGAAGTAATACTACCTAAAGCAAAGAAATATAATCTTAATAAATTTCTATATCTAGGCTTATTAATAGGAATAATTTTAATATTAATTAATTATTTTTGCTTTTAAATTTTAAATTTTTAATCCAATCAAAAATTATAGGAATGATAATTACAGTTGCAATTAATTCAAATATATCCTTTATTTTTGTTCCAATAATTTCAACATTTATTACTATAAATATATAAGTAAAAAGTAAAGCAAAAATTAGAGAAAAAAGAAGAATTCTTATAGTATATTGATTTCTATTAGCATACATTTTTAAGCAAAATTTACAAAAACGTTTAATTAAATTTTTAATACCTCTTTTAAGTTTAATTAAAATTGTAGCCAAAATATCTATACAATAAAGAACTGGCACAAAAATAAAATAAATTATCTTTTTTATTAGAGTCTAATTTAGGGGTTACAAACAATAAGTCATAAACTTGTTTATTACGATTCAATTCAAAATTAATGTTAATATTTCTAAAAATCAGAATAGAATATAGGCAATGTATAAGTAAAACAATACTTAACATCAAAGAATATATATATAAAACAATTAATAATATCAGATAAATTAAAGTAAAGCAAATAAATATAGCACTTCCATTATTAAAAGTAGAAAAAATATATGAAGTTATATCTGAATACGAAAATAATCCAAAAAATGAAAAATAAAAGCCTAATGAACCTAAATAATAAAATTCATCATCCTCTGAAAGGGGAGGAGAGGAATTAATATGAGATGCAATCTTCCAAAAGCAAAAGATAAAACACAAAAAGGATATTATAAATAAAGCAAACTCATAAAAAAATATAAAAATTAAAATAATGAAAATAGATGCCCAAAAAAATAAGCAAAAATCTTATATAGTACATCATTATTTTTCCAACTTATATCATGGTAATCTTTTTTTGATAAAATCAATCACTACAAAGCTAAACAACAAATACGCTAACATACAAAACACCACACTTAAATAAAGATATTTATTATTATAATATATTTAAACATATATTTCAAATTTATTTCCGAGAACAAAGTTAACATAATATATATTTAGCGAACTAAAAATAATCAAAAAAATTATGACAAATTCTTTAAAAATTCTCATGTTTTATTACTTAGTTATTTGTAAACAACTTATTAAACTTTCGTTTAGACATAATTAATTCTTGTACAACATAAATTTACAACTTAAAATTTTTATAAAGTTTAAAAACTATTTTTTAAATTAAAATGATATTAACTTGTAACCTTATTTTATAAATTAAAAAAGGTTATAAAATACGCGTGTATATCATTATTTATAATATTAAATAAGGTTATATATAATATAAATTAAAAAGAACTCTTATAATAAATAAAAGTTCTATTTTAAATTACTAGAGTACCAATAATAATTTCCATTATCGTCAGCTTTAAAAGTATGTTCATATAAAGCACCATATTCTTTTACAAATTCAGCATCAATCTCTATATTTCCATTATCTTCAAGTTTAGAAGAGCAGGCGCTTATTTCTTCATCAAAATTATTTGAAGAGTAACACTTGTTACCAGAAACTTTTAAATAATAATCAGAAATAACGATATCACCATTCATTTTTTCAATAGCACTATCCATTAAACGATAAATGGTAGCTTCAGGAGTTAAGGATTGTACAAACGTCTCGGCTTCTCCGCAATAATAATTATCTCCATCTAAATAACATGCAACATTACTACTAATATAAAATTCTTTCTCGCTTGGTAAATCTTTTCCATAAACTTTATTATAAATGCTACTTAAATCGTTTTTAGAGATAACTTCATAATTACAGAAGTCTTCCCCTTCGCTAGCAACAAGTCTAGTCCCCTCGCCTATTTCACAAATTGCAATATCATTATCATTAGTTGTTGTAACATCATGTGTCTTGCTTGTTTTATTATCATCATCTAATTCATAATAAGCTATACACATTTTATTACCATTAGAAATGGTTTCATAAGTAACTTCATCACCACTATATTGATTTAGTCCGCCACAATGATTTATATCAACTTCGCCTAAATAGGAGTATAAGTTCTTTACTTCCTCGCTATTTAAATCTAAATGTTTATCTCCAAGTAATACTACTAATAGAATTACAACAACAATAACGATAATACCAAGAGCAAATACTACTTTTTTCTTCATTATACTTTTCTCGTTTCTATCTCCGCAATTTTCTCTAATACTTCTGCTGCATTAGCTTCTGTCATTTGGTCATATCCAAGTTCTCTTAAAGCTTGAATTTTTATGGTATTCAGTTGTTGAGTTCTACTTAATTTTTCTTCATTTTTTTGTTCTATTTCTTGAACAAAACGTTTATGACTTTCTTTTAATTTACTTCTACTTGCTCCCCCATTGTTATATAAAGTTAAAGCAGAATATAAAATACCTTCAAAAATAAATTGTTTATCTTCATTAAAAGCATATTCATCTGGACTGATAAATCCAGTTGTTTTAGACATATAACCAAGAATATATTTAATTTCTGGTACATTATCAATAGATTGTAACATATGATATAGATAACTTATAACATGATAGTTTTCTTCTTTTTTATTTTCATCTAAAAGTTTTTCTTTTAAAAGATAATTAATATCTGCAAGCAAAGTTTGACTTTCTTTATCTAATCCTTTCATATCAAAATAATTATCCATATCACTGGTATTTTTTACACCTTGATTAAGTCTATTTTCTACAGCCATTAAATAATCTGTTGTAATTTTAATACCTTTAATTCCGTCTTCACTACCATCTTCAATATCAAGTAATTTAAGTAGTAATATTTTCTTTTCTTTTGGCCATTTATTTAAATCATCTAACTCTAAATAATTATAAACCATTTGTCTTGAAACATTTAAATATTTAGCAAGTCTTACTTTAGAAATACCTAATTCCTGTAATAATTCATTTAAACTATTCATAACAATTCTCCTTTTTACTTTACACTCTAATTATAAATTACTTAACACTTATCTGTCAAGTAAATGTTGAAAATATTAAGATAAATACCAAAGCTTTTCGCCATTTTTATAAACGTCTTTAATAAAGCCACAGCCTAAACATTCATCACCATCATAAAATACACAAGCTTGTCCAGGTGTCACACTTTTCGCCAAACTTGGATAAGAAAGTTTAATTTCTGTATCCGTAATACTTTCAACTTCAACTGGAATATCCTCACCTCGATAACGAAACTTTGCTTTTAATTTCTTTGGTAACTTACCTAAAAGATTAATATTATCTAATGTACAAGCATCACTGTATAAGTAATCACTATCCCCAAAGGCTACATACAAAATGTTTTTAGAGACATTTTTACCACATACATAATGTCTTTCAGTATCGCCACTTAAACCAACATTTCTTCTTTGCCCAATGGTGTAATTCATAAGTCCTGTATGTCTGCCTATGACTTTGCCGGTTTCAACATCTACAATATCGCCTGGATTTGGTTTTAAATAATTTTTAATAAACTCTTGATAATGACGTTCCCCAATAAAACATATGCCTGTTGAATCTTTCTTTTTGGCTACATTTAAACCAATATCCTCAGCAATTTCTCTTACTTCTGGTTTGGTGTATTCTCCAAGGGGAAATAAGACATTTTCTAATTGTTCTTTGGTAATATCTGCTAAAAAATAAGTTTGGTCTTTATTTAAATCTTTGGCTTTATATAATCTCTCATCTTTTACTTTAGCATAATGTCCTGTTGCTATATAATCCGCCCCAAGTTTTACTGCTTCTTTTTTAAATAAATCAAATTTAATAAACTTATTACATAACATATCTGGATTAGGGGTTCTCCCCTTTTTTAATTCTTCTAAAAAATAAGTAAATACATAATCCCAATATTCTTTAATAAAATCTACCCGATGAAGGGGAATACCTAATATATCACAAGCAACTTTGGCATCGTTATAATCTTGTTCCTGAGGGCAAATATTCTCTCCTAATGTCGGATTTCCTAAATAATCATTATTTAAGGTAGCATCCCAATTACGCATAAAAAGCCCTTCTACCTGATACCCCTCTTGTTTTAAAAGATAAGCCGCCACTGCTGAGTCTACGCCACCACTAATTCCTACAATTACTTTTTTCATATTACATCACATCAATATTATATCACGAAGAAACTCTCTAGTAAATCAAAGGATATTAGTTAATTTTAATAAAATTCCGCTTCCTCCAAAATATAAAAAAATGTCATATAAAATAATACCTATACAACATATAGCAATTTCCAAATATTTTTTCTTAAAAGAAATTTGCATCACTTGCTCATGACTATCTTCTTTATTAAAAAATTTATTTTTTACAAGAAAATAAACTTTATTAAAAATAGCAAATAGGCAAATAAGAAAAAAGAGTTTAGTAACAACATTATAAAGAATGCCAAATATAAGCCCGGTAAATCCAAAAACATGCATAAATATAAAAGATGAATAACTAATGCAAGCTACTTCAAAGATAAAATAAAAGAAAAATAAACCAATCCCAACCATAGAAAAAGAAGTGCTGATTAAAAAAAGTAACACTAAAATATGAATCATAATAAAATTAACATGATTATTTTGTAAACTAACATTGATATCTTGAATTTGTTTTATAAACTCTATACTATCTACTTTTAAATAAAGGAAAAAGCCCATCAAAATGCCTAAAAATAATATAAAAAGCAAAAATTTCAACTTTCTTTTATTAAATTTAATGCTTGTCCCTAAAAATTTCATCTTATTCACCATTAAATTATATTGAAAAAAATCATAAAATATGATAAATTATTAATGGAATAAACAGAAATGGAGATTAAATATGAGTAAAAGAGCAAGAAAAATTTTTGCCTGGTGTATGTTAATAGCAATGATTGCTTCTGTTGCAGCAACAGTTATTTCATATGCTATTTATAGTTAAAAAAGGTAGTTCTGAAATTATTTAAATAATAACTAATTTTTTTGATATTTTATATTTTACAGGAGTGTGTAGGTTTCATTTCAGAACTACACTTTTATTTTAATATGAAGCTATCAAAAAGGCAAGAAAAAGCGTTCGACAAAATTCGACGCTTATTTCTTTATATTTTCGACAATTAATGAATCTAATAAATTACTATAACTAACCCCTGTAGCTTCCCACAATTTAGGATACATACTGATTTCGGTAAAACCAGGGATTGTATTAATTTCATTTAAAATAACTTGATGGTCACTTGTTAAAAAGAAATCAATCCTACTATAACCATGTAAATTTAATATTTGAAAAGCTTTTTTGGCAATATCTCTAATCTCTCGTGAATCTTCTTCGTCTATATTTGCAGGTATAACAGTTTTACTTTCACTATTTTTATATTTAGCATCAAAGCTATAAAAATCATCACTAGCAAGTACTTCACCAACTAAAGAAGCTTCTACTTTACCACCTCGTTCTAAAATTGCACATTCAAGCTCTCTTCCTACTATCATTTCTTCTATTAAAATACGTTCATCAACTCTTAAAGCTTCCTGGATTGCTTTTTCTAATTCTTTTAAATCATTTGCTTTTCCAACTCCAATTGAAGAACCACTATTTGCTGGTTTTACAAACATGGGAAAAGAAAGTTTCTCTAAAATTTGCTTTAATACCTCATCAAAAGAACAAGACTTTCCATCATACATATAGGTATCATTATATTTCATAAAAGATTGATATTTTGATGTTTTAATGTGATTACATTCTAAAATATCTTTCGTATAAATTTTATCCATCGTAATTATGCTAGGCGCTGGTTTATTTCCGACATAAGGAATATGTAAAAATTCCAAAATACTTGCTAAAATACCATCCTCGCCATTTTTGCCATGAATCATCAGAAAGACACAATCATAATTTTTAAGAGTTAAAAATGGTTCCTCTATTTTCTCTAAAGAAGTAGGTAAAACGCCTATTTCCATTGGTTCAATTTCATTAATATCTTTTCTCCAAAAATAAAAATCATCTTTTTTATCTAAATAAATTGGCGTTATATCATATTTATTTTTATCTAAATTTTTAATAATTGAACATGCTGATATAACTGACACTTCATGTTCATTACTAGAACCGCCAAATAAGACTGCTAATTTCATTATAACCTCCTATTTAATGTTATGCTTAAATTGTTTTAAAAATGGTTCAAAAGCACCAGGAATAGCATATTTTTCTTCAATTTCCTCTATACTTACCCATTTAAAATCGTTAATTACACTAGTTAATTCTATTTGAAAACTTTGCATGTACCATATTTGATGAGTAAAAACATGCTTATAAGAAATTCCTTTCTTCACACTCGAAAAATAAATTTGATGCTGTTTTAAATATTTTTTAACATCTGCTATACCCATCTTACCAAGTTCATTGGGAAATTCCCATAAATTTTTAAGTAACCCTTTATCATCTCTTTTTCTAATTGCTACTTGATTTTGATAATAAAATAAAAATACTGTATAAAATAGCTCTTTTTTACTTCTTTTTTCGGCTTTAACAGGAAACTTGTCCCAACTTTGATGTAAATAAGCTTTACAAAGATGACTTAAAGGACACATGTTACATTTAGGTTCACCATTAGGAAGACAAATAGTTTCTCCCAGTTCCATTAAAGCTTCATTAAAATCACCAGATTCTAATGGAATAATTTGAGAAATTTCTTCTCTTATTTCTTTTTTAGTTTGATTTAAATCAACATTGCGCTTATCTTCTTTTAATCTCGTATAAACTCTTAAAACATTACCATCTATTGTGGGAGTAGCTTCATGAAAACAAATGGAAGCAATCGCTGAAGCTGTATACTCACCAATTCCTGGTAGCCTCATAATTTCTTCGTAAGTAGTTGGAAAAGTGCCTTGATACTCACTCATAATTATTTGAGCAGCTTTCTTTAAATTTCGAGCGCGATTATAATATCCTAGACCTTCCCATAATTTTAATAATTCATCCTCGTCAATAGTTGCTAAAGCATTCACATCAGGAATTCTTTTCATAAACCTCTCATAATAAGGTATTACTGCTTCAATTCTCGTTTGTTGGAGCATAATTTCTGATATCCAAATGTGATAAGGATTCTTATCTTTTCGCCAAGGTAAGACTCGTTTATTTTTTTGATACCAAGAAAGAAGTAATAAAACATCATTCATTATAAATAGAAACGTCCTTGTTTAAATATTAATTTTCTACCATATTGAGTTTCTGCTTCGATATTCATATCTTCTGTTCCAATCATAAAATCAACATGAACTGGGGAAGAATTTAAACCTATTTTATCTAATTCTTCTTTGCTCATCTTTTCGGCTCCATGAATAGGAAGATGATAAGCTTGCCCTAAAGCTAAATGAGAACTAGCATTTTCATCAAATAACGTTGTATTAAAAACTAAATTTGTTCTAGCAATCGGTGAGTCACATTCTACTAAAGCAATTTCTCCTAAAAGATTAGCATTTTCATGATGATAGATTAAATCTGCCAAAGCTTCTTTACCAATTTTAGCATCAAAATCAACTACTTTGCCATCCGAAAACTTAAGCCAAAACTGGTCAATTACGACACCTCTAAAAATAAGGGGCCGACTAGAATATACTATCCCCTTTGTATAGCGACAATCAGGGCTAGTAAAAATTTCATACGAAGGCATATTAGCAATCATGGTATGGCCACTCTGGTCAGTTTTATCTAAATTTATCCATGAAGCATCGGCATTTTTAAATATATGTAAGTCTGTTCCTAAACCATTTTGATAATGTAATTCAGTAATTTTTAAATCATTTAATTTTTCTTTATAATAATTGCTTTTTAAAATAAATTCATTCCAAGCTAAAATTGGGTCTACTTCTGTAAGCATACACATTTTCATAATTTTTAAATACAATTTTTGATATGCATTTGAATCATTTGGAAAAACAGAATTTGCCCATGCTAAATTAGGCATAGCAACAATTGTCCAAGGAAAAGTATATTTAGTTACATTACTTCGATAATAAGTACAATTTTTTTCTCTAATTTTTGTTGCCTTATTTTGTTTTTCAATTTCTATATCACTCATAAGACCCGGAATATCACTATTAATAAAGAGTAAGGCTCCGCCTTTTTTAGCATACAAATCCCAGTTAGAGCGATTAAGCAGGGGGTTATCATCAATGTCTTCTAAACTTGTTTTTTTCAAATAATCATGGTATTCATATAAATCACAAACATCAAAGCAAACATCAGATATCCCTAATGATTCTGCTCTTTCTTTAATTTTCAAGGCAAATGGCATATGCTCTTTTAAATCCAAATGAATCATTAAAGATTTAGATTGCTCAAAATTTAAACATCTTTTCAATATTAAATCAATATATTTATTTTCCAGTTCTAAAAAATCCATTATTTATCCCCTACTAACTTTTTAACTATCTCCTCAAAATGCATGCCATGACTGGCCTTAACTAAAACAATATCTTCTTTTTGAACGATTTGGTTTAAAATTTTAATTGCTTCTTCATTGGTATTAAAATGAAAACTATTTTCTTTATCAAAACCATCATGGATTGCTTCTTCATTAATAAACTGAGCAAGAGGCCCTACTGTTAATAATATATCAATTGATTGTTTAGCAATTAAAGAACCGATTTTTCTATGAATTTCCTCACCATAATCACCTAGTTCAAAAATATCACCTAAAACGACTATCTTTCGCCCTTCTAAATGACTTAAAACATCTAATGCATAAGATATAGAATCAAAACTTGCATTATAAGCATCATCAATAATGGTAAATCCATTACTATCAATAAATTCCATCCGATGAGGTTCGGTTTTTAAATTACTTAAAACTTGTTTTACTTCTTCATGAGTAATTCCAAATAAGTCACCAATAATAAACGCTACTAAAGAGTTATAAATAAACGCATCACCTATTACAGGTATTTTTACTAAATCTCCTTTTAATTCATAAGAACTACCCAATTTATCATAATTCACATTCGTTGCTTGATAATCGCTTTTTTCATGAATACCAAAAGTAATAATAGGTGCATATTCATGTTTTTTGGCCCACTCATGTAATAAATCATTGTCATTATTAATAATAACTGGTCCAGATAACCCTTCTAAAATTTCTAGTTTTGCTTTTAAAATATTTTCACGACTGCCTAAATTACCAATATGACTGGTACCAATATTTGTAATCACAGCTACATCGGGGCGAGCAATATCTGTTAGTTCGCTAATTTCTCCAGCATGGTTCATTCCCATTTCTAAAACAATACATTCTTCATTTTGGTAATTAAGAATTCTTAAAGACATACCGATTCTGGCGTTTTCATTTCCAATTGTACTTAAGGTTGTATACTTTTTTTCCATAACATCAGTAATAATAGCTCTTGTACTAGTTTTACCAACACTACCTGTTATAGCAATTAACGGAACTGGAATAGTTTTTCTTTTCTGCTTGGCAGCAGCCATAATAAATTCTAAAGAATTATCTACTAAAATAATATTTTTACCTTGTACTTCTTTTTTTATTTCTTCCGTTAAATCAATATGTTCTACAACACAAGTATCAGCACCCTTTGCTAAAGCATCTAAGAAAAATAAATTTCCGTCAAAATTGTCGCCTTTAATACCAACATAAGTATCACCATTTTGGATGGTTCTGGTATCTTTTGAAAAACCTTTAAAAACATAGTTTTCATCACCCATAATTAGTTTTGCATTACTTAAACCTAAAATATCTTTAATTTTCATAGTATCCTCCCATAAAAAAATTATACTAAATTTCCTAGGAAAAATCCATAAATTAGAAAAAATTTAGTATCATTTTACAAAAACAAATCTTCATAAATTTCTTTATAATTCTTTACTAAATGAATATCTAGCTTTTCTTTTATTTTGCTTGGTACTTCTTCTAAATCAAGCTCATTTAAATAAGGAATATAAATGGTAGTTACATCATGGTTAAAAGCACCAATAATCTTTTCTTTAATTCCGCCAACTTTAAGAATATCACCATTTAAAGATATTTCCCCAGTAAAAGCAATATTACTAGATACACTCTTATTTAAAATAAGGCTTAAAATACTAGTTGTAATGGCAACTCCAGCGCTCGGTCCATCTTTCTTAACTGCCGCTTCTAAAAAGTGAAGATGAATATCTTTAATATTAAAATAGAAATCTTTTAAATTAAAATTCTTTTGATGAGATTTGATATAGCTTAAAGCAACTTTAGTGGATTCTTCCATTACTTTGCCAAGCATACCCGTAATCGTAAATTCGCCCTTTCCCTCAAAAATACATGCTTCTATTGGGATGATATCACCACCACCAGAAGTGACAGCTAGGGCATTTACTTTACCGACTACATACTCCCCTTTATTTTCAAGCATATCATATTTAGGTATTCCAAGATATTCTTTTAAACGAACTTTGCTTATTTTCGTTCTTTCACTAACTTTTCCTAGCAAAACCAATTTGCGAATCAATTTTTCTAAGTTTCGATACAAATCTCTGACCCCAGCTTCTTCAGTATAAGCCGAAATTAAATATAATAACATCTCATCACTAATCGAAATAATTTTATTATTAATTTTATTTTCTAAAAGAATACGGGGAATTAAATACTTTTTCGCAATATCTAACTTTTCATAATTAGTATAACTAGATAGATAAATAATTTCTAAACGGTCCCTTAAAGCTAGAGGAATATCGGCATCATTATTTGCTGTTAAAATAAAGAATACACGGGATAAATCAAATGCTTCTTCTATGTAATTATCAATAAACTCACTATTTTGCTCTTTATCTAAGATGTCTAGTAAGACACTGGCTGGGTCATCTTTGCTATTAATCGTTAATTTATCGATTTCATCAATTAGAAACACAGGATTTTTGCTACCACATTTTTTTAAACCTTGTATAATCTTACCAGGATTAGAACCCATATAAGTTCTTCTATGTCCCATAAGTTCGGATGAATCATTAAGTCCACCCACACTAATCTTATAAAATTTGCGATTTAGGGCACTAGCAATTTCTTTCGCAATCGTGGTCTTTCCAACTCCGGGAGGGCCTACTAAACAAATAATAGGACTTGTAATATCTTGATTATTATTTTTTAAAGCTACGTACTCTAAAATTCTTGTTTTAATGGCATCCAATCCATAATGACGTTCATCTAGTTTTTTCTTAATATCTTCTAAATTGTTATTTTCGAAGGTTTCTTTATGCCAAGGTAAAGATAAAATCCACTCTAAATAATTTCTTATCATCGCACTTTCAGGTGATAAATCATTCGTGTACTCTAACTTTTTTATTTCATGTAAAATTTTATCATGAACTGATTTAGCAAGTTTTAATTTTTCTAATTCTTCATAATATCCTTGCGTGATATTGTCAGTACTATCACCTAATTCATGTTCTAATATTTTTACTTTTTCTCTTAAAATAAATTCTTTTTGACTGGCTTCTAAACTATTTTCTAATTCTTTTTCAATTTTTTGGTCTAATTTTAAAACTTCAATTTCTACTTTAATATCTTTTAGTAAATTTCGAGCGCGATACATGGCATTAATTTCTTCTACATAAGCGAGTTTTTTTACAAAAGGCATCGGCATAAAAGAACAAATTGTATCGGTAAGTAATGATAAGTCATCAATCACTTTAATATTATTTAAAATACTATTAGAAATATGATTTGAGGAAGCGACATATTCCTTTACAATTTCATTTAACTTTTTAATAACTGCTTTCTCTTCAACATCATCAAATTTAGGTAATTCGATATTAGTCGTTAGAGCTTCCAAAATATCTTCATTTACTGGACTGTTTTGAAAAGATATAATTTTAACTCTATGAATACCTTTTAAAGTAATTCTAACGTTACCATTTGGAAGTTCAATCCTACTTTTTATTTTGCAAAGAGTGCCAACGAACGGCAGGTCAGCTACTTCAGGGGATTCTTCTACTTGATTATGAGGAGTAATCACTAATATATGACGATTATAATCTTTTACAGCTAATTTAGCTATCTCTTTACTTAGATTATTATTTAAGTCTATTTTAACTTCTTGATTGGGAAGAACAATTAAACCTTTAAGTAACATTACCGGTAAAAGAGTATCCATAAATTTAATCACTCCCATCAAAAAACTTTTCTTATTATTATAAATAGAAATTCTACATTTGTCTACACTATTTGCACAAAATATTTACCAAAAAATTCCAAATTTATTTTTTAAAAGCTTTTGTAAATTTTGGCCATATTCCAATCTTATTATGAGTATGTTCAGGGAGTTGATAAATATCATGACCAGGATATTCATTTCCTTCTACTAAAACTGGTCCTTTATCTGAAAAACATACATCCCAACCAATATAACGCATTTCTGGAACTACTAGAGAGGCTTTTTTAACCATCTCTAAAGCTTTTTCCCAATCAGGGAAATGAAATCCTTTTATAATCTCATTTGTTGCGGGATGGCGTTCATAAAGATTCTTTTTCTTATCAATTGCTTTATCAATTACAACTCCTGTTTCTTCATTTACAGGTGCTACCATTCCTCCACTATTAAAATTATCTACATACTTGCCATTACCAATCCGAAAATAAGCACAAATAATATAAGGAATCCCTTCATCTACAATGGTAACAATACGCACGGTATTAATGGAACCAGGATAAATAGAAGATACTTCCGTGCATTGCTTAATTACTTCTTCAAGTTCATAATTCATACCTTCACGAGTTAAATAATCATAAACTTCATCCAAGTTTTTATAATCATGAGTATCAATTTTTTCAATTCCCTTACCACAAGTACCACTAACAGGCTTTGCCATAAAAATAGAATGTTTCTTCATAAACTTGATGACATCTTCTTTTTTACTAGAATTAACTGGAATAAAATCTCTCTTAACAAAATCTTTAAACTTTGTATTAAATTCTACTTTATTTCTAAATATATGATTATATTCGGGATTATTATATTTCTTAATTAAATCATTATTTCTACCTCTTGTAATATAAGTATCTCTTTCTTCATCAGTTAAATTATACATTTCAAACAAATCATAATCAGAATATCCAGCTCCATATTTAACTGCACATTCTCTCATATCATTAAATATACTAATTCTACTTTTACCACTTATTTTATGAATACTATTAATTTTACTTAACATATTCTTATAATCCATTTTCATAACTCTTCCAACTAAATATTTAAAACTAGGCATATCATCAACTCTTTCTATCAATATTATAACACGAACCCTTATATTTACTAAAGAAAAAAAGAAAGTTTGACACTTTCTTAATTATTTTCTTTTAATATTTCAATAGCTTTATGCATCTTCATATCATATTTAACGATATCTAAAGAGCCATAAGCTTTAAGTAGTTCTTCTTCAGTAATACCATAGTTTTCAGCCATTTCTTTAGATTTAGCTTGCACTTCTTCCTCAGAAAAATCAATTTTTTCAGCATCAGCTATAGCTTCTAGTAAATAACGATATTTAATTCTCTTTGTAGCTTCTGGTTCCATTTGCTCATGTAATTTTTCATGAGTCATACCTGTAATAGCCATATAATCATCTAATTTAATGCCTTGCATTTTAAGTTGGTCTTCAAATTGATGAATCATTCTATGAACTTCCTCATCAATGATTTCAGGGTTAATTTCAACTTTCATATTGCTACTAGCTTTATCTAAGCATTTTTCAACAAATTCATCATCAATTTCAGCATTTTTACGTTCAAGCAATACTTTTTCAACTTCGTTTAAGAATTCTTCTTCGGTTTTAATATTATCATAACCTAAATCTTGATAGAAATCTTCATTCAACTCTGGAATAATTCTTTGTTTAATTTCTCTTACTGTAACATTAAATTTAACTTCTTTTCCTTTAAGGTCTGCTACATAATCATCAGGGAATTTCAAATTTAATTCTTTTGTTTCCCCGATTTTCATTCCAGCGACACCTTCTTCAAACCCTGGAATAAATGTATGTGAACCAATTTCCAATGGATAATTTTCACCCTTACCGCCATCTAAAGATTTGCCATCAACAAAGCCTTCGAAGTCAATTACAGCCGTATCGCCAACTTCCACAACACCATCTTCTTTTGGTGCAATTTCAGCAAATTGGTCACGAATTCTTTTTACTTCCGCATCAATTTCTTCCTTAGATACTTTAGCTTTTTCTTTCTTTAAACCTAATTTCTTGTATTCTCCTAAAGTAACTTCTGGTTTGCTAATAATTGTAAACATAAAAGTTACTTTATTTTCATTAATTTCCTTAATATCAAGTTTAGGTTCTACAACAGGCATAGCCTTTGCTTCTTCTAATGCTTTACTATAAGCTTCATCCATCACAAAATCAACAGCATCCATGAATAAAGATTCTAATCCAAAATTCTTTATATAAATTTCTTTTGGAGCAGTACCTTTTCTAAAACCATCAATTGTAACTTCTTTATTTTTTTTCTTAAAAGATTTGTCCAAAGCTTTTTGCCAATCTTCACCTTCAATAGTAATTGTAATTTCTTTTACGTTTTTCATTTCTTACATCCTTTCAAACTGGTAATATTATACCTTAATTTACTCTAATTTACAAGCATTATTACAACTAGCCTAGAAAAAAGAAACATTTTATTGCAATGTTTCTATTTCTTCAATACTTAATCCCGTTACTTCCATGATATCTTCTATTTTAAAATTCATTTTAAGCATATTTTTAGCAGTCTCTATAATTCCGGCTGTCTTTCCTTGGATTAAGCCTTCTGCTAGTCCTTCGGCTAAACCTTTGGCTTTACCCTCAGCTAACCCTTCCGCCATTCCTCTTTCTTTCGCATCTCTCTCTACATCATTTATTTTATCATAAATTCCTCTTACTTCTTCATCATTTACAAATCTCTCCATAAATGCTAATGCTC
>CALWAA010000006.1 GCA_944372725.1 uncultured Bacilli bacterium
GATTTTGGTTATAATCCTATTAAAGATGAAGAAAATGTCATTGCTATTGCTGGTGGTTCTGGTATTACACCATTTATGTCTTTAGCACATGCTATTTTAGAGGGAACATACCATTGTAATTTAACTGTATTTTATAGTGTTAGAACATATGATGATATAATATTCAAAAGGGAAATAGAAGAAATCAATAAGAAAAAGAAAAATGTTAAATTTGTGATAACTCTAACAAGAGAAGAAAAAGAAGGTTACTTAAATGGTCATTTAACGAAAGAAATGTTAGAACCATATATTAAAGAATTTAATACTGTTTTAATGTGTGGTCCAAAAGAATTATATCGCTCAATGAATGAGATATTAAATGAATTTAATATTCCTAGAAAATCTGTTCATTATGAAAACTTCTTTGTTGAATATGAACCAGTTGAAAAGAAAGAATACAAATTAAAAGTAGTTATGAAAGACAAAGAGGAAGAAATAACTTGTAAAAATGATGAAACTTTATTAGTAGCTATGGAAAGAGCGGGTATTAAAGCCCCATCTTTATGTCGAGTAGGAGAATGTGGCTATTGCAGAAGTATTCTTTTAGATGGCAAAGTAAAAATGATTGGGGCTAGTCTAAAAAAAGCCGAAGCCGAAAATGATTACATTCATCCATGTGTATCATTTCCAGATAGTGATATTGTTTTAAGATTAGATATATAATGCAGGAGATAGTTTCCTGTTTTATTTTGTCGCAAACTCATAAATTTGTAGCCATATTGAACTAATACTATTTACATATCTTTCCTTTTGTGTTTATATATTAAAAGTGTAGGTTAGAAAGGACAATTGTGAAAGAAGAACAGTATTTAGAAGAAATAGAACATTTGATTAAGAAAAATGAAATAAGTAAAAAAACTAGAAAAATTGAAGAAAACAATGATTTGGTTGTGAGTTATTGGCACGTCGGACGTTTAATTGTCGAAGCTCAAGGCGGGGTATCTAAAGCAAAGTATGGTGATGAACTAATTAAAAAGTGGTCAATTAAATTAACACAAGATTATGGAAAAGGATATAAAATCACAAATTTAAAAAGATTTAGACAATTTTATTTATGTTTTGAAAAAGGTCCGACACTGTCGAACTATTTGAATTGGAGTCATTACTGTGAATTAATTTTTATTAAAAATGAAAATAAACGTAATTATTATATAAATTTGTGTATTCAACATAATTTATCAGTTCGAGAACTACGAAATGAAATAAAATCTAATGCATACGAAAGATTAGCTGATAAACCAGAAAAAATTGATGTTATTACTCCCACAAAATATTCTATAACTACCGATATGAAAAATCCCATTATTATTCCTATTATAAATGAAGTTAATAATGAACATGATTTGGAATTAACTATTTTAGCTAATCTTGATTTCTTTTTTAGACAACTTGGAAATGGCTTTACTTACGTTGGTCATCAATACAAAATAAGTGATGGTAAAAATAATTATTACATAGATATATTACTATTTAACATTAAATTGAATTGTTATGTTGCAATCGAATTAAAACTTCGAAGTTTAAGGAAAGAAGATAAAGCTCAAATTGAATTTTATATGAAATTAATTGATGAACAAATAAAAGAAGCACATCATAATAAAACACTAGGAATAATCATTACGAAAGAAAGTGATACTTTTATAATTAATTTTGTTAGAAGCGAAAATATTATTCCGTTATATTATAAATTACAGAAAAACTAATAACCTCAAGAATTTAATCTTGAGGTTTATCAATTCTACCTAAAAGATAGTCAGCAGATACTCCATATTGATGACATATTTGATAAAGAAAAGGGGTAGCAATTAGATATCTTCCTTTTTCATAATTGCAAATGACAGATTTATTTGTATTTAGCATTTTTGCTAGTTTATCTTGCGTTATTTTATTTTTCTTACGCCATTCTTTTAATCTTTTGCCAACTATTTTAACATCAAATTCTTTATTTATGGGAAGTTGCTCTTGTATATTAAAATTAAATATTTCATCAACTCTGATATTAAAATAATTACAAAAAGAAATTAGGTGTTTAATGGGTATGAGTTCATATCCATTTTCATATTTGTTATAGACTGTTCTATCAATACCAAGAATATCTGCTATATTGCTTTGATTAAGATTATTTTGTTCTCTTGCCTTTTTTAAATTAATTTTGTATTCCATAAAATTATCACCAAACAAATTTTCTCATTTATTCTCATTAAAATTAACTATAGGTGCAAAATGCAAAACTTTTTCTTGACTTTTTGACTAGCTGTATTTATAATTTAACTATAAGCTAGGAAACTTATCATATATCTATGATAAATTATTAATATGATAATTAAAATGAAGCCTAGCATCATGAAAGGTGTTAGATTATGAAGATTGAGACATTAAAGAAAAGTCATTTAAAAAGAAATATTATGATAGGAGTAGTGGGAGTACTAATTATTAGTGTGATGATATTAAACTTTACAAGGGCAAAATATAGAACTACACAATCAATACCACTAGTAAATGGTACAATAAATTATAGTATGGCAGATTTTAATGCGGTAGCAATCTATGTGAATGGTGATAATGGCTACATCAAAGCAGATACGATACCTGATGGATATGTATTAAATGAAGAAGAAAGTTATTGTACAGTAAATGGTGAAGAAGACACAAGTATCTCACTATCATATGATACCTCAACTAAAAGTTTAAGTGTAACACCAATGACAACAAAAGGAACAAAATGCTATTTGTATTTTGATGAAAAAGGAATAACCAATATAGAAGAATTAATAGCAAACTACTCCACAGTAAAAACAAGAACATTCCCATTCACAACGTCAAGTAAAGTAGAAGGAAATACTACAGGAACAATTTATAAGTCTGCAAATAGTAATCAGTATGATAATGATGGAGAAGTATATTACTTTGCCGGAAATCCAACCGATAACTGGGTAAAATGGGCAGGATTTTATTGGCGAATTATCAGAATTAATGGCAATGGAAGTATCAGAATGATATACCAAGGAACCAGTGCCAATACCACAGGAACAAATACTCAATTACAAACAAGTGCATTTAATAGTAATTATGATAGAAGTGAATATGTAGGATTAAAATATACTACAGGTAGTCAACACGGAACAGGAAGTAATAGTACTATTATGGGAGTGCTTGAAACATGGTATAATAGCAAACTAGCAAGTTATGCAGATGATATTGATACGAATGTAGGATTCTGTAGTGATAGGAATTTACAAAGTGGTAGTTGGAGTTCAACAGGTTCTCATCATTATGCAGCATATGGAAGATTAGTATCAAGTAGTAGTAATGTAAATCCAAGTTTTAAATGTAGTAATAGTAGTGACTTACTAAAAATACCAATTGGATTAATTACAGCAGATGAAGTAGTAATGGCAGGATTACCATGGAATGGAAGTACAACAAGTAATTATCTATATACAGGACAACATTATTGGACCATGTCTCCGTATTACTGTCCAAGTGCTATCGTGTTCGGTGTGACTTCGGTTGGCTGGCTCAACAGCACCCGCGTGAGTGTCGAGTATGGCGTTCGCCCAGTCATAAATCTGAAGGCTGATATCCAATTTTCCGGTGGAAACGGCACCTCTTCAAATCCATATGTAGTTTCATAATTAATCACCATCACTAATATATTATAGTGGTGGTTTTTATGTTTATTGCCCATAGAGGTTTAGTAAAAAAAGGAATAATAGAAAATACTATACCAGCTTTTTTAAGTGCTATTAATAGTGATAAATATGCTGGCTTTGAACTTGATATTTATACAAGTAAAGATAACGAATTTATTATCCATCATGACCCTTTATTAGATGGTAAATTAATATGGAGTTATGAATATAAAGAATTAAAGAAAAAAGGGGTAGTAAAATTAGAGGATGTTTTAAAACTTAAAACAAATAAAATTATTTTGATTGAAATTAAAGATATTAATTTAGATATCAATCAATTTACTAAATTATTAAATAAATATCAAGATAAGAAAATATATGTCATGTCTTTTTTTAATAGTGTTATTCGTAAATTTAAAAATCCAACCTTTAAAGTTGGAGTTCTAAATTATTTATTAAATAGTACAACTGAATACCCCTATGATTTTATTGGTATATTATATGATGTGGCAACGAAGCACATGATAAATAGTTTAAAAGAATTAAATATAGAAGTATTTTTATATGCTTTAAGTAAAAAGGATAAGTATATCTTTAAAGATGTATATTATATAGTTGATGATGCTATGTTAGAAAGTTAAAAACTTCTAAATTCTTCTGGGATAACTTCATAATAAGTATTTGAAATAAAATCTTTTGTAAATCCTTGTTTATAACGATAATGACTAACTTCTATATCTTCGGTATAAAGATGATAGGGAATGAGTTTTAAATTTTGTAAATTAGCATCATAGTAATTAATAATAGGTTCAGTTGTAATATCATGAATTTCAATCTTATTATTTTCTTTTGTAACAACAAGCTTGCTTAACAAACCTATTTGATAAGCATTGTTAAAGGTATTATTCGTACGAGGAATATCCTCATCTGCACTTACAAAATTACCAAGAGAATAGTAAACTAAAGTTTTATGTTCATCCCCAACCCATTCTATAGGCTGGATATTATGTGAGTGATTTCCAACAACGATATCAACACCTAAACTGTTAAAAAATAAAGCTAGTTCTTTTTGGGTATCATTTGGGGTAAAAGTATATTCACTACCCCAATGCATAAGAATAATGGTTACATCTACTTGTTTTTTTAATTCTTCAATTTGTTTTTTCATTCTAAGTTTATCTTCATCGGTTACAACACTACTATAATTTGATTTATATAAACTAACCATATATTCATCTTCTTGGTTCATTTTAACATTCGTACCCATTGTATAAGCTAGAAACCCAAAGCGAATGCCATTTATTTCTAAAATATGTAACTGATTTACATCTTCTTTTTCTTTAAATGTTCCAACTGTTAAGATATCACTATTGTTTTTAAAATAATCAATAGTGGAGATAACACCATTTCTTCCTTGGTCATAAGCATGATTATTTGCAGTTGATAAAACTTCGAAATCTAAGGAAGCAACTAAATTACCAACCCAAGGTGGAGCTGAAAAATTATAATTATCGCCACCTTTAACTGGCATATCATCATTTCCAATCACTACTTCCATATTGCCAATTGATAAATCATCATTTAAAAAGTAATCTTTCACTAGACTAAAATATAAATCTTTATCTTCTCCATTATTAATTGCGTTATAATACATACTCTCGAATAATAAGTCGCCCACTAAAGTTAATTTAGCAGTATGAGTTTCCGCTGGTACTTCTTCTTTAATAGGGATATCAGTATTTTCTTTTTCTTCCTTTTTTTGATAAGTAAAGATGATACTGCATCCAATTACACCAATAATTATAAGAATAGCCAACATAAACCACAACTTTTTCATACTGCACCTACTTCATACTTATTATATCATGAAGCTAAAAGAAAAAACAGCTATGCTGTCTTCTTTTTGAGTAAATAGAGGAATAGTAAAATAATAATAATTGATAAGATGAAAGAAACATATGGTAGGGCATAATAAACAAATAATTCATGAATATAATTAGCATCGAAAAATTTATCAATTAAAATTGCGACAATAATGATAATAATTAAGGTTGACCAATTACTATGTTTTTTAGGAACCAGCTCTTTAATTGAATAAATACTAAAAGCCGAAGTAATAAATAAATCAAAAGCCCAAGCTACCGATAAAATATTTTCTACTTTTTCAATAAAATTGAGGAGTTTTACTTGTTTTAAAACCATATATTCTGGAAACCGAAATACATTTACTAAAACTTCACCAAAAACCCCATTAATACATAAAATCGCAATCACAACTAGAATAGCGGATACTAAATAATATTTGACATAATGCTTTATATCACTATCAAAGTGTAGGGTAAGGATTCCTGGTAATGCACTAATACCGGCAAAAGAGATAATAGTCATAAGCATACTAGTTGGTTTTGTTGTTAAAATTGGTAAAAAATTATTATAATCAAAATTACCAAAAATACTAATAATAGAAAGAAAAGATAAAGTAATGCTAATGGGAAGGAGAGCAGTTGCCAGTTTATGTATCATGGATAAGCCATTTGATGAGGCATAAATAAGGAGTAGGAGCCAAGGAATTAAAATCATGTAAACAGGGGTAGTCGCCAGTAAAAAGGAAGAAACAAAGGTTTTATAGGTAAGCAAAGTATAAATTAAAATGATAATACTGGCTATTAAAAGAAGTGTTCTGGTAATAGTACCTATCGTTTTATGTTGAGCAAATATTTGTTTTAAGTCGCGGCGCTTTTTCGCTCTAATAATATAACGATAAGCAAGAATAATACATAATCCTAAAAACATTCCCAATATTGCCCCAATATAGGTATCTTTATCTGTATATTTACAAATAAGAGAAATACCTAAACCAAAAAATAAACTTCTTGTTAAGAAAAATAGGGGTGTTGCACTTACATTTTTCATGTTTTCACCTCAAAAGTTAATCCTTTCTTATTAATTTTTAAATCAATATCATATAGAATATCTTGGGTGGTCCATAGATAAAAATCTTTTACGCGATATTTATTATAATAACTTTTCCCAATATTTAAGGCATTAGATTGATATAATTGAAACTTCTTTAAAACCTTATCTAATTCTTTTTCAATTACTTTACTAAATTCCTTTTCAAGCTTCAAATAAGTGTTAGCATCTTTTAAATCGTAATTGCAAGTAGACTCACTAATACGAGCATTTATTGTTGCCTTCATCATTATTTTATCTTTTCCGGGTTCAATCGCAACATCACTTTTATAATCAGCAATCGTAATTGTTTTATCATTATCACAACTCATACTAAAATGGATGGATTCTACATTAAAATTGTTAAGTAAATTTACGATACTAGCTTCTTTATTATTAAAAGTATACACTAGACTATAATCTTTAAAGATTCCTAGACCTGTAAGTTCAATTTTATCTTTATCATCAACTTTAAAAACAGGAAGCATAGCATCTTCACCCTCACTAAGTATGCTATTAAGGGTTTTCGTAAACTGAATGTAATAAGCTGAATTGTAAGTTTCACTATTAAATTCTAATAATTGAACTAAATAAGAGCTAACAATAGGATGTTCCTTGGAACTAGCACTTAGTAAATCTTCGGCTGAACCCTCGGCAATTGCTGCATAAAACTCATTTCGAAGTCTTTCAGTTCGAATTAAATAATCAACACAATCTTCTAAATGATTTTTGGCAACTTCTTCACCAAAAATAACTATTTCTACATGTTCAAAGTAAGGAACTTTATCTATTTTATTTGCTGATTTAGTAAAAGCTTCTACTAAGGTATTTCCAGAAGAAGTAATATAATAGGTACCACTAGAACCACTCGTTTCGCCTTCTTTTTTGGTACTAATTATTTCAAATGTTACTTTAAATTCTTCTTTATCATAGTCAATCGCAATCCCAGAGATAATACCTAAATCATTTAATTGATTATAATCATAACAACCACTAAGTAATAGGGGAATAAAAAGCATTAAAAATATTTTTTTCATAAGTTTTCTCCTTGCTTTATTTGATTTGATTTGGTAAGAATACTACTGCGTTTCTTGTCTTTGCGAAGAGGACCTTTGAGAGCTGTTTTAAAAAGATATGTTTTATCAAAAGGAACTAAAGGATAGAAATAAGGTTTACCAAAAGAATGAATTTTATTAATGCGAATAAGAAAATAGAAAGTAGCAAATACCAGTCCTAAAATACCATAGAAAGCGGCAGCAAAAAGGAAGATAAATCGTAAATTTCTTAGAGCATTCGATACTTCAATTTCGGTAAATATAAGGCTTGCCATAAAGGTTAGAGCAATAATAATGATAGTTATAGGCGAGACAATTCCTGCGGATACGGCTGCATCTCCTAAAACTAAAGCCCCAAGTATTGATATTGCACTTCCATAAGCATTGGGAAATCTTAAATCACTTTCTCTTAGCATTTCACATATAAAAAGCATAATTAAAACTTCAATAATAGAAGGAAAGGGGACCCCATCTCTTTGAATGCTAAAACTAACGAGTAATTCGGTAGGTATTGTTTCTTGATTATAATTAACTAAAGCAATATATATTGCTGGTACTGTCATAGATAGAAAAAAACAAGCAAAACGAATTATTTTTAGAAAGTTAATATTTTTGCTTTTATGATAATTATCAATACCAGGATTAATAAAATCAATAAAAAAGGCTGGTAAGATAATGGCAAAAGGGGAAGTATCCATAACAATAACGAGTTTTCCCTCTAAAAGAGCTTTTGAAACAAAATCAGGGCGTTCCGTTATTTGATAAGTAGGGAAATGAGTTTTGTCTTCCTCACAAATTAATTGACCAATCATACTGGAATCTAGGATGCCATCAATATCAATTTTATTTAATTTATCTTTGATGAGGTTAATTGTTTCTTCTTCTGCTATATCATCAAAATATAAAAGGCCTACTTTGGTGAGTGTTTTTCTTCCAATAGTAAATTCTTCTGTTTTAAGTTTACTTGATTTAAGACGTTTTTTAATAAGACCTAAATTAATTTGATAATTTTCTGTAAAGGCATCTTTGGGTCCATTTGGTGCTGGTTCTGTATCAGGAGTGGGAATACCTCGGTTAATATCTGCCCTAGTTTCAATTCCAAGTATGGTGTTATCTCTAATTACAATGGTAAATCCATTCGTAATAAAATATTCTATTTCATCTATATTTTTAATTTCTTTGGTATTTGGTCCGGGAATTAAACTAGCTAAGTCTAATTTTTTGGTATTTTTAAAACTTCCAAAGTTACTTAAATTCTTTAAAATATAATCATTTACTTTATTACTAGAACTAACTGTTTCTAAATAAAGAACATAAATCGTATCAAAAAGGGATAATTTCACTTTTTTTATAATTAAATCGGGTGTGTTTTTAAATTCTTCCTTTATTCTATCCACAATTTTTTCTTCCATAATCTTCCACCTAAAATTATTATTGGTAAAATTAAAATTTCTATACAAAAGAAAAAATATTAATATTCAAGTGTTAAATATTATGGTATAATCTTAAATGTAAATATAGGTGATAGGCTATAGCATAGACAAATAGAGAATTTTCTTAATTTCAATGGAGGAAGAATGAAAAAAGTAAGAATAATAAAAATAGTTTTGTGGACAATGTTAATTTTGTTTATTGGATATATATTATATTTAATGTATGTAGAACCATATACAAAAAACGGAAGTCATTATATAACAGTTGAGGAATGTAAAGAAACATATAATTGTGATTGTACTTATGATGATGGAGCGGTGTGTTTATGTACACTAAAGAAATGGTTTATAGAAAAAGAATATTCTTGTTATAGAGAAGATATTAGTGATAATCAAATTATAAAGGAATAGCAACACTTAAGTTTTGAAATCTACTGAGTAGTTTACTTTAAACCAAAAGAAAATATGAAAAAAAGATTGACTTCAAGGGTAATTTAGTGTAATATTAAAGAGTACTTAAAAGTTTTGGAGTAGTACTCAAGAGGCTGAAGAGGGGTCCCTGCTAAGGATCTAGGTCGGCGAATGCTGGCGCGGAGGTTCAAATCCTCTCTACTCCGCCATTTAGAAATTAAAACCCCATGTGGGTTTTTTTCATTTTTGAAAATAATAAAATATATTGTTTTGAAAAGAAATATTTAGATGAATGTTTATGTAATTGCAAAATAAAAGAAGACTATTTAATAAGGCCTTCTGTAGATAAAATATTAGTTAGAAAAAGAGTAATCTAATTATTTTTTCTTGGGAGGTACTAAATCGATACCACCTTTAGAAAAAGGATTGCATTTTAAAATTCTCTTAATCATAAGGAATGTTCCCTTAAAAAATCCATGGACTTCTAATGCTTCTATTGCATAATTACTACAAGTAGGATAGTACCGGCAATGGTTATGGAAATCTCCTGGGATAGTTTGATATAATTTAATTAGTTTAATTAAAATCTTTTTCATGCAAATCACAATTTTATTTTAACACAAAGATTTTGTAAACTCTACTATAAGTCGATTGCCATAATATTATTTTTATTTTACAATAGAGCTAGGTGAGAAGCATGAACAATGAAAAATTTGGAAAACTCATAAGTGAAGCTTTAAATATCAGTGTAGTGGAACTGTTAAAAGGTGAAAAAGATAAAAAAGAAAATGAAGATTTAATATTAAATGCCATTAACTTATATAAAGAAGAAACAAAGAAAAAATCGAAAAAGAAGAGAAGAAATATTTTTATTGTAACTATTATTATTTTACTAATCGTTTTAGGAATAGTTCTTTTAATATGGCAAATAAATAGAACAAAATATAGTGAAGACCATGTTTTTATGCAGTTTTATATTCCTAATACCGGAAATATCAAAGGAGAAGTGGATATTGAAGAATTTATTTCTATAAGTCCTGATTTTGCCATAGGTGCAAACCAATATGGCTATGCAGTATTTATTAATCCTGATAAAGCATTTGCAAGACTATTAAAAGATTATAAAGCAGGAATTGATTTAATTAGAAAAGAATTTAAACTTGGAAAACTTACTAAAAATAATTTTGTAAGCTATGAAATTTATGGTGCTCAAGTAACAATAGGAACAGATAAAGAAAAAAGAGAAGCGAGATTTATAAGCAGAGTATTAGATATATACGAAAATAGTTTTAGTATCGATACCCTTGATAAAATGATATTCCATTAAAAAATTACCACTTAAGGTAATTTACATATCTACACTTTCTAAAGTGCTTTCATCATCAAAGGTAAGATAATAATAAGTATTATATTCTTCTAATAGTGTATCATTCGTAAAATATAAAGTTTCCTCTTCAACATACCATTCTTCCATGTTATTAGCTAAAATCTCAATCATACCCTTAACATATTCCATTTTCTCATTATTTTCCTCTTTGTAATTCTTCCATTCAGAAAGTATTTCTTCATCACTATCTAAAATCATGAGTTCTTTGTAAAAATCTAAGTGATAATAATCTATATCAACTTCAATAAAGCGATGTTCAATCTCGTCTTTGTTAAGTAGTTTTATCATGCCATCTAATCCATGATTAGCCTTTTCGTGATACATATCAAGAGCATTCAGAAGTTTTGGTAAATCATCGGTATGATAAGTTAGAAAATCGGCAGTAACCATATTATAAATAGCAATATAATCATTTTCTTCTACTTCATGATAATAATCTAAATATTCTTTAAAATATTCTTTCATTACTTTTTCAATTTTTGCATATTCGCCTTTGTTTTCAATTGTCATATTAATATCATCAGATTCTAATATATAATCACGCATCTGTATAAGTTTATCTTCTACCTTTAATTCTTTATCAACCACAACAAATACCCAAATAACCAAGATTGCTATAATAGATATGATTACAATTAAAGCAATTTTGGATGCTGACATTTTCTTTTTAACATTCTTTTCTTCCATAAATACACCTCTTAATAGTATTTTAACATAATCAAGGCTTTTTTTAAAACAAAAAGCGTGAATGAAGAAAATATTTACTTGTTTTTTTATATAATGTATAGTAAAATACTAGTGGCAAATAAATTGCAAATACACATTAATATTTAGTGATATGCCGAGTGCCGCGAAGAGTGGTGGTGTATCATGTTTGAAGATATTAAGAGGGTAAAAACGAAAGGATGGGATAATTTATGGCCGTTGTTTCTATGAGTTATTTATTAGAAGCAGGTGTTCATTTTGGACATCAAACAAAAAGATGGAATCCAAAGATGAAAGAATACATTTTTGGTGCAAGAGAAGATATTTATATTATCGATCTTGAAAAAACTACTAAACTACTTGAGGAAGCTTATGCTGAACTTAAGAAAATTGCTGATAATGGAGGAACATTCTTGTTTGTTGGAACAAAGAAACAAGCCCAAGAAGCAGCAAAAGAAGAAGCTTTAAGAAGTAATTCTTATTATGTAACTGAAAGATGGTTAGGTGGAACTTTAACAAACTTTAGAACCATTAGAAGAAGAGTAAAAAGACTTGAAGAAATTGAAAACATGGAGCGTGATGGTAAGTTTGAAGTTTTACCTAAAAAAGAAGTAATTGGACTTAAAAAAGAATACGAAAAATTAAATAAGATTTTATGTGGTATTCGGGAAATGAGTAAACTTCCAAATGCTTTAATTATTGTTGACCCTAAGAAGGAAATTAATGCAATTAGAGAAGCAAGAAAACTTAGAATACCTGTATTTGGTATTGTTGATACTAACTGTGACCCAGATGACGTTGATTTTGTAATTCCAGGTAATGATGATGCAGTAAGAAGTGTTAAAGTAATTCTTGGTGTACTTAATAATGCTATTTGTGAAGCTCGTGGTCTTGAAATGGTTGACTATGTAACAGAAGAAGACAAAAAGTCTAATAAAGAAGTTAAAATGGATGAGTTAATCAAAGAAGAAGAAAAGAAAAACGAAGAGGCTAAAGGGGAAGAAAAAGCACCTAAAGTAGCCAAAGAAGAAAATACTAAAAAGGAAGAAGTAGTAGAAGAAAAAAATGATACTACAAATGTTTCTTTAGAAGATATGACTTTAGCTGAACTTAAAGCATTAGCAAAAGAACGTGGTGTTAAAGGCTACAGTACGATGAAAAAAGACGATTTAATTAATACATTAAAATAAGGATTAGGAGGGATAATAATGGAAGTTACTGCCGCAATGGTAAAAGAGCTTCGGGAAGTAACCGGAGCTGGAATGATGGATTGTAAGAAAGCTTTAGCAGAATGTAATGGTGATATGCAAGCAAGTATCGATTGGTTAAGAGAAAAAGGAATTGCCAAAAGTGCTAAAAAAGAATCACGTATTGCTGCTGAAGGACTTGCAAATATTTATATTAAGGATAATAAAGCTGTGATTTTAGAAGTAAATAGCGAAACAGACTTTGTAAGTAAAAATGAAGAATTTACAGGTATGATTGATACAATTGGTACTTACATTTTAGATAGTGATGCTAAAACTTTAGAAGATGCTTTAAAAGTAAATACTTTAGAGGGAACAATTGAAGATTTAATTATTGCGAAAACTGCTAAAATTGGTGAAAAATTATCATTAAGAAGACTTGAAGTAGTTTCAAAAAGTGATGATGAAGTATTTGGTTCATACTTACACATGGGTGGAAAAATAGCTGTTTTAACTGTCCTTAAAGGAGCAAATGAAAGTGTTGCTAAAGATGTGGCTATGCAAGCTGCTGCAATGCGTCCAAGTTATGTGTTTATAAGTGATGTTCCAGAGAGTGTTGTTGAAAATGAAAGAAAAATTCAAAAAGAGCTTGCTATGTCTGAAGGAAAACCAGCTGATATTGCTGAAAAAATGGTAGAAGGAAGAATTAAAAAATACTACAAAGAAATATGTCTTGCTGAACAACCATTTATTAAAGATGGCGATATAAGTGTAGCTGATTATGTTAAGAAAAATAATGGTGAAATTATTACCATGATTCGTTATGAAGTTGGTGAAGGAATGGAAAAACGTAATGAAAACTTTGCTGATGAAGTAATGGCTCAAGTAAAGGGAACTAATTAATTAGTTCTTTTTTTTATCTTATAGGAAAGTACACAAAATTGAAGTGATATAATAAATATTTGTTAATTATGATGTTCTATACATTTGTTTAACACTAAAATTGGATTTTACTTAAATTTATTTAGGGAAAATGCTATAATAAAAGTGTGATGAATTATGAATAAAAAAGTAAAATTAATATTACAAGGCATCTTATTTGTTGCAATCATTGTTGGATTTATCTATATTGGAACAAGAGATTTTAATAAAGAAGTGGTAGTTGATAATGAACGCTTTGATGCTGATTATGTTAACGTGAGCAAAGATAATGTTTTTAAATATGCGAATGCTGTTGAAGTTTATCAAGCTTTAAAAGGAAATGCTATTATTTTTATGGGATATCCAGCAAATGTTTGGAGTGGGTATTATGCCAATATTTTAAATGAAGTTGCGAAAGATGCTGGTATTAAAGAGATATTATATTATGATTTTTATGAAGATAGAGAAAATAGAAATGGCACTTATCAAAGTATCGTTTTGAGTTTAACTAATTATTTAGTGACTCTTGATGATGGAACCGAAGAAATTTATGCACCTACATTGGTAATTGTAAAGAATGGTAAAGTCATTGCTTTTGATAATGAAACTGCTTTTACGAAAGGCAATATTACACCAGATGTTTACTGGGATGAATATCAAAGTGGTATCAAATATAATAATTTTAAAATAATGTTTCAGGAGTATTTAAAATGAGAAGATTAATTATTGCTTGCATAATTACGATTATATCGGGTGTAAGTATCTATTGTTTTACAACATTTATTTTTAAAGATAAAGAAGAAGTAGCAGTAAATAAAGAAGATAAGAATTCGGAAGAAACATATGAATTTGATATTTCCTATGGAACGAAAATTAATTTGGAAGATATGGAAGAAGTTATTGCTAATAATAAAGATGTTGTAATTTTAATAGGAAATAAAGAAGAAGATGCAACTAAAAAGGTAAGTAGTCTTTTAGGTAATGTTGAAAATGTTGATTCTCTAAATATTTACTATTTAGAAAGAGAGGAAATGGTAAGTAAAGAAGATTTATATCAAAGTTTATTTACTACTTATCCTGAGTTATCTAATTACTTAAATTTTACACCTGTAATTCTTGTTTTTAAAGATAATACTTTAATGGGAGGCTTACCAGGTGGAGTAGAAGCAAAAAATATTATAAATTTCTT